>NZ_JBFUMD010000413.1:0-3569 GCF_054049555.1 Nocardioides sp. P5_C9_2 | reverse complement strand
GGGAATGATGAGGCATGAGACTCCCCATCCTAGGTGAGGTCCACGCCCGTCCGGGTGGGCCCGCGCCAGGCGGACGCCCCGTTCAGCCCGCGTCGTACGCCGCGAGGATCCGGTCGGCGGCCATCGGCGCGGGGAGCTCGCCGGAGAGCACGGCGGCGCGGACCTCGTCGCGGATCGCCGCCACCGAGGCGGAGCGGCGCAGCCGCTGGTCGAGCTCGTCCCGCACGAGGGACCAGGTGAAGTCCAGCTGCTGGCCGGCCCGCTTGCGCAGCACCCCGGCCTCCCCGAGGTGCTCCCGGTGGGCGCCGACACGCGTCCAGACGTCCTCGACCCCGACGGTGGTGAGCGCCGAGCAGGTGACGACCGGAGGCGCCCACTCCCCCCTGCCGTGCACGAGCCGCAGCGCCCCGGCGAGCTCGCGGGCGGCGCCGCGAGCCTCCTGCTCGCGGTCCCCGTCGGCCTTGTTGACCGCGATCACGTCGGCGATCTCCAGGATGCCCTTCTTGATGCCCTGGAGCTGGTCGCCGGTGCGGGCCAGGGTCAGGAACAGGAAGGTGTCGACCATCCCGGCGACGGTGACCTCGGACTGCCCGACGCCGACGGTCTCGACGAGCACGACGTCGTACCCGGCGGCCTCGAGGACCAGCATCGCCTGGGTCGTGGCGCGGGCGACGCCGCCCAGCGTGCCGGCGGACGGCGACGGCCTGATGTAGGCCCGCGGGTCGACGGACAGCGACGCCATCCGGGTCTTGTCGCCGAGCACGGAGCCGCCGGTGCGCACCGAGGACGGGTCGACCGCCAGGACGCCGACCCGGTGACCGGCCGCGGTGAGGGTGGTGCCGAGGGCCTCGATGAACGTGGACTTCCCGACGCCGGGGACGCCCGAGATGCCCACCCGGGTGGATCCGGTGGTGCCGCCGAGCTCGGTCAGCAGCTCGCGCGCCGCGACCCTGTGGTCGGCCCGCGACGACTCGACGAGCGTGATGGCGCGGGAGACCGCCGACCGCTGCCCGTCCCGGATGCCCTCGACGAGGGCGGCGACGTCGGGGACCGCCATCAGCGGAGCTTGGCCAGCAGGTCCAGCGCCGAGTCGGCGATGACCGTGCCGGGCAGGAACACGGCCGCGGCGCCCATGTCCCTGAGGGTCGCGACGTCGTCGGGCGGGATGACGCCGCCGATGACGATCATGATGTCGGGGCGACCCTGGTCGGCCAGCGCCTGCTTCAGCGCGGGCAGCAGCGTGAGGTGGCCGGCGGCCAGCGACGAGACGCCGACGATGTGCACGTCGGCGTCGACCGCCTGCTGGGCGACCTCCTCGGGCGTGGAGAACAGCGGCCCCACGTCGACGTCGAAGCCGAGGTCCGCGAAGGCGGTGACCACCACCTTCTGGCCGCGGTCGTGGCCGTCCTGGCCCATCTTGGCGACCAGGATGCGCGGACGTCGCCCCTCGGCCTCCTCGAACTCCTCGGTCGCGGCCAGCACCCGGGCGACCTTGCCGTCGGGTGCGGTCCCTGCCTCGTCGCGGTACACGCCGCTGATCGTACGAATGACGGCCTGGTGCCGACCGTAGACCTTCTCCAGGGCGTCGGAGATCTCGCCCACCGTCGCCTTCGCCCGGGCCGCGTCGACCGCGAGCGCGAGCAGGTTGCCCTCGAGCGAGCCGTCGCCCGACGCCCCCTGCTCGGCGCTGCGGGTCAGCGCGTCGAGCGCCCGGCGTACGTCGTCGTCGTCGCGCTCGGCGCGCAGCCGCTCGAGCTTGGCGACCTGCTGGCGGTAGACGTCGTCGTTGTCGACACGCAGGACGTCGAGCGGGTCCTCGTCGGCGAGCCGGAACGTGTTGACGCCGATGACCTTCTGCTGCCCGGAGTCGATGCGCGCCTGGGTGCGGGCGGCCGCCTCCTCGATGCGCATCTTGGGGATGCCCTGCTCGATGGCCTTCGCCATCCCGCCGGCCTTCTCGGCCTCCAGGATGTGCGCCCACGCGCGCTCGGCGAGGTCGTGGGTGAGCCGCTCCACGTAGTAGGAGCCGGCCCACGGGTCGATGACCTCGGTGGTGCGGGACTCCTGCTGGAGCAGGAGCTGGGTGTTGCGCGCGATGCGGGCCGAGAAGTCGGTCGGCAGGGCGATCGCCTCGTCGAGSGCGTTGGTGTGCAGYGACTGGGTGTGGCCCTGGGTCGCGGCCATCGCCTCGATGCAGGTGCGGCCCACGTTGTTGAAGACGTCCTGCGCGGTGAGCGACCAGCCGCTGGTCTGGGAGTGCGTGCGCAGCGAGAGCGACTTGGGGTTCTGGGGGTCGAAGTCGCGCACCAGCCGTGCCCACAGGGCGCGGGCGGCGCGCATCTTGGCGACYTCCATGAAGAARTTCATSCCGATCGCCCAGAAGAAGGAGAGGCGCGGGGCGAACTGGTCGATCGTCAGGCCCGCGTCGAGGCCGGCGCGGATGTACTCGACGCCGTCGGCCAGCGTGTAGGCGAGCTCGAGGTCGGCCGTCGCCCCGGCCTCCTGGATGTGGTAGCCGGAGATGGAGATCGAGTTGAAGCGGGGCATCCGCTGCGACGTGAACTGGAAGATGTCGCTGATGATCCGCATGCTCGGTGCCGGCGGGTAGATGTAGGTGTTGCGGACCATGAACTCCTTGAGGATGTCGTTCTGGATGGTCCCCGCGAGCTGCTCGGGCTTGACGCCCTGCTCCTCCGCGGCGGCGATGTACATCGCCATGATCGGCAGCACCGCGCCGTTCATGGTCATCGACACCGACATCTCGTCGAGCGGGATGCCGTCGAAGAGGGTCCGCGTGTCGTAGATCGAGTCGATCGCCACCCCGGCCATGCCCACGTCGCCGCGCACCCGCGGGTGGTCGGAGTCGTAGCCGCGGTGGGTGGCCAGGTCGAAGGCCACCGACAGCCCCTTCTGGCCGGCCGCGAGGTTGCGGCGGTAGAAGGCGTTGGACTCCTCCGCGGTGGAGAACCCGGCGTACTGGCGCACCGTCCACGGCTGGGTCGTGTACATSGTCGGGTAGGGGCCGCGCAGGAACGGGCTCAGGCCCGGCCACGTGTCGAGGGCGTCGAGGCCCTCGAGGTGCTCGGGGCCGTAGACCGGCAGGACGTCGATGCCCTCCGGGCTCCCCCACGCCTCGGCGTCCCCGGCGGTCGCACCGCCGACGGGCTGGGCCGCCCCGCCCAGCGGGAGTCCGGCGAAGCTGTCCGGAATGCCTGTGCTGGTGCTCATCCGAGCGCCTCCCTCGTCCGGGTGAGGAACGCGAGCGCGTCCACTCCCATGGCTGCACTGTCGTCGACGCCGTCGATCGGCCTGCCCGCGATGATCACGTGGGTCGCCCCGGCCCCGCGGAGGGCGGCGACGACGTCGCCACCCCACTCGGCGTACGTCGTGTCGGTCCCGGCGAGGCAGACCACCGGCTGCCCGGCGTACGCCGCGAGCACGGACTCGACGCCGTCGGTCGGCCCGGCCACCTCGACCGCGATCCCGCCGGCGGCGAGGAGGTTGCTGGCGAAGGTGGCGCGCGCCGTGTGCGCGGCCACCGGGCCCAGGGTCGCGAGGAAGACCGGCGT
>NZ_JBFUMD010000412.1:0-3593 GCF_054049555.1 Nocardioides sp. P5_C9_2 | reverse complement strand
GGCGTCGACGGCGGCGCGGATCGCCGCGCCGACGGGATCGCCGTCGGGCACCACGGCCGGGGCCGCGCAGGCGAAGCCCTGCTCCACGAGCCAGTCGACGATCACCGGACCGGTGGCGTCCTCGTACAYGCCGGCGGCCGCACGGTTGGACGCGACCACGACCGCCGCGGGGAGCTGGCCGCTCACCGCGACCATTCCCCGGAGCGCCCGCCGGTCTTGGTCTCGACGCGCACGTCGGTGATGACGGCGCCCTTGTCCACGGCCTTGACCATGTCGATGACGGTGAGCGCGGCGACCGACACCGCGGTGAGGGCCTCCATCTCCACGCCGGTGCGGTCGGTGGTCGCGACGGTGGCGAGAATCTCCACGCCGTCGTCGGCCACGACGAGGTCGACGGTCACCGAGGAGAGGGCCAGCGGGTGGCACAGCGGGATCAGCGAGGGGGTCTGCTTGGCGCCCATGATGCCCGCGAGTCGGGCCACGGCGAGGGTGTCGCCCTTGGGCATCCCCGCGCCTCGCAGCAGCTCCACGACGGCGGGCGACACGAGCACGCGACCGGAGGCGGACGCCGTACGGGCGGTGACGTCCTTGGCGGACACGTCGACCATCCGCGCGGCGCCGTGCTCGTCGACGTGGGTGAGTCGATCCCCGGTGGCCATCAGAACTCCTCGTCGAGCTTGAGCACCTGCACCATGTCACCGGCGCTGAGCCCGGTCACCTCGGGCGGCACCACGATGAGGGCGTTGGACGTCGCCAGGTCGCCGATGAGGTGCGAGCCGTGGCCGCCGACCGGGGCCACGAACGGCCCGCCGCGGTCCACCTCGTACGCACCGCGCACCATCTGCTGCTTGCCCTCGGGCGAGCTGATCGGATGCGTGAGCCGGGCGCGGGCCAGCGGGCGCGAGTAGGGCAGCTTGCCCATCATCCGGCGGATGGCGGGGAGCACGAAGGTCTCGAAGGAGACGTACGCCGACACCGGGTTGCCGGGCAGCGTGAAGATCGGGGTGTCGTCGTCGCCGACGGTGCCGAAGCCCTGCGGCTTGCCGGGCTGCATGGCGACGCCGCCGAACCACACGGTGCCGAGCTGGCCGAGCGCCTCCTTGACGACGTCGAAGTCGCCCTGGCTCACTCCCCCGCTGGTCACCACCAGGTCGGCCCGCACGAGCTGGTCGGCGAGCGCGTCGGTGAAGGTGCGGGGGTCGTCGGGGACGATGCCCACGCGGTAGGCGATCGCCCCGGCCGTGCGCGCGGCGGCGGCGAGGAGGAAGGAGTTGCCGTCGTAGATCGAGTCGTGGCCCAGCGGCGCCCCCGGCTCGCGCAGCTCGGAGCCGGTCGAGATGACCACGACCCGCGGGCGCGGGCGGCACCGGACCGTGGCCCGGCCCACCGCCGCGAGGAGCCCGAGGTGACGCGGCCCCAGGACGGTGCCGTGCTCGATGAGGAGGTCGCCCTCCTCGACGTCGTCGCCGCGGGTGCGGATGTGCTGCCCGGCGGCGGGCACCTGGCGGACCCGGACCTGGGCGACGCCCCGGTCGGTCCACTCGTAGGGCACCACGGCGTCGCAGCCGCGGGGCACGGGCGCACCGGTCATGATCTTGACCGCGGTGCCGGGTGAGAGGGCCATCAGGTCGGCACGGCCGGCCCCGATCTCGCCCACCACCGGCAGGTGCACCGGCGTCTCGAGCGAGGCGGTGAGGACGTCCCGGCGGACGACGGCGTACCCGTCCATGGAGGAGTTGTCGAAGCTCGGCAGCGAGATCGGCGCGCGCACGTCCTCGGCGACCGCCAGCCCGAGGGCGTCCATCAACGGCTGCGGGAAGTCCGGGAGGGGGGAGACCGAGGCCACGATCCGCTCGACGAGGTCGGGGACCGGCAGCAGGTCAGCCATGCGTGGACCCGTCGTCGCCGTGGAGCACCGTGCCGGGCGCGACCCGCTGGGCGGAGGGCGACTCGAGCGCGACCTCGCCCACCACGCGCACCCCCTGGCCGAAGGTGAAGTCCCCGTCGACGGTGAGCGAGYCGGCCTCGCGCAACGACGGAGCACCCTCGGGGAACCGCTTGTCGAAGTCGCCGACGAGCTTGTAGAACTCGCCGTCCAGCTCGACGTACGGAATGCCCTCGGACGCCTGGTCGAGCACGAAGTCGCGGCCGAGGTCGTAGATGTCGGAGCGCAGCACCAGCAGGTCGTTGGTCGTCTTGACCGGCACGAAGCGGTCGCGGCCAACCTCGATGGTCCGGGCCCCCTCGAAGACCTCGATGGCGGCCCCCATGGCGGTCTCGATCTGGATCACCTCGGGGGTGGCGGGGTCGGCGGGGTCGAGGTGCTTGACGTTGCGGATCAGCGGCAGGCCGAGCACGCCCTGACGCGCGTCGAGCGCGTCGCTCATCGCCTGGAGGTCGAACCACAGGTTGTTGGTGGAGGTGAAGCGGTGCACCTCCAGGTCGGCCAGCGCCGCGAGGTCATGCGGCAGCGTCTGGGCCGACTCGCGCAGCACGATGCGGCCGTCCGCCTTGCGCTTGGCGAAGTGACCGCCCTTGCGGTCCGAGGCCGTACGCCGCACGGCCTCGATYGCGAACGGGGCGCCGGTCGAGGCGAACCAGCCCGCCACCCGGGCGTCCGGCACGGCCCCGAGGTTGTCGGAGTTGGAGACGAAGGCGTAGCGGTAGCCCGCCTCGATCAGCCGGGCCAGCAGGCCGGACCCGCGCAGCGCGGTGTAGAGGTCGCCGTGGCCGGGCGGGCACCACTCGAGGTCGGGGTCCTTGGGGTAGGAGGCCGGCAGCAGACCGGCAGCGAGCAGCTTGGGCTCCTTGTTCTGCAGGAACTCCAGGGGCAGCCCCTCGACCGGGAGGTCCTCGTAGCGGGCCAGCGCGGCCATCGTGTCGGCCGAGGTGCGGAAGGAGTTCATGAAGAGCAGCGGCAGCGTCGCGTCGTGCTGCGAGCGCAGGTGCAGCACCTGGCGGGCGATGATGTCCAGGAAGCTCAGCCCGCGTCGTACGCACAGCAGCGACTTGGCGCGGTCCATGCCCATCGACGTGCCGAGGCCGCCGTTGAGCTTGATCACGGCGGTCGCGCGGATCGCCTCGGTGGCGACGTCGTCGGACACCTCCACGTCCGCGAGCGCCTCCATGCCGTGCGGCTCGATCGTGGACTCGGGGATCATCCCGGTCTCACCGTGCTCCAGCAGCCGGTAGTAGTGCGCGAACGTGTCGACCGCGACCGGGTCGACTCCCGCCTGCTGCATCTTGGCGCGTGCGAGCTCGAGGCCTTTGCTACCCATACTGCGATCGTAGGCTCATCTCGTGCCGAAACCACCCGAGCCCCCGTCCGAGGACCTCGCAGGCGCGAAGGCGGCCCTGCGGCGCCGGCTGCTCGAGGGTCGCCGGTCGCGTCCTCCCGCCGAGCTGGTCGCCACGGCCGAGGCCATCGCGGCGCACGCCCTGGCGTGGGATCCCGTACGCCGCGCGCGCACCGTCGCGGCGTACGTCGCAGTGGGCTCGGAGCCCGGCACCGGGCTGCTCCTGGAGGGCCTGCGGTCGACGGGGCATCGGGTGCTGCTCCCCGTCGTGCTGCCGGACCTCGACCTGGACTGGGC
>NZ_JBFUMD010000411.1:0-3596 GCF_054049555.1 Nocardioides sp. P5_C9_2 | reverse complement strand
GGCGCCCATCGAGTGCGGGTGCGCCTTGGCGTAGTTCTTGACGCTCGCGGGGGCGCGACGATCGGAGTTGCCCTCGCGCAGGACCGGGTTGACCGCGGAGCCCTTGACCTTGTCGTACTTGGCGCGGGCGTCCTTCTCCTCGTCCGTCTGCGGGTTCTCCGGGTAGTCGGGGAGGTCGTAGCCCTTGTCCTGAAGCTCCTTGACCGCGGCCTTGAGCTGCGGGATGGAGGCGGAGATGTTGGGCA
The DNA here is from genome assembly GCF_054049555.1 of Nocardioides sp. P5_C9_2. NCBI lineage: Bacteria > Bacillati > Actinomycetota > Actinomycetes > Propionibacteriales > Nocardioidaceae > Nocardioides > Nocardioides sp. P5_C9_2. The sequence goes on along the minus strand of NZ_JBFUMD010000411.1, from coordinate 3,351 downwards.
GCTTGATGATGTTGGCCTCGGGCTTCGTGGCCAGCTCGCCGAGCTCGGCGAGGGCGTCGTCGAGGCGCTGCTCGTCGGTCAGCCGCTCCGGGAACTGGGCGATGATCCGTCCGGCGAGGGAGATGTCGCGCGTCTCGACCTCGACGCCGGCCGTGYGCGCGTAGGCGGACACGATGGGCAGCAGGGAGTACGTCGCCAGCATGGGCGCTTCGTCTGTGTGGGTGTAGATGATCTTGGCCATGGTGCGACGGCTCCTGTGTGGTCGACAGCGGTGATCGGGGTGATCGACGGGGTGCGACGATCAGGCAAACTAACTTGACGTCAAGATACCTGACCGCGACACCCGCTCAACCCTCGCACCCACCGGGCGCGGATCGCTAGAGTGCTCGGTGTTCCCACGGGGGTGGGCACGTCACTTCTCTGGAAGGCCTGGCATGACCGAGATCGTCGAGGATGCGCCCACCACGGCCCAGAAGTTCTCCGCCGAGATGCTGGGGACCTTCGTGCTCGTCTTCTTCGGCGTGGGGGCCTCGTTGATGAGTGGGGGCGACTACCTCACCACCGGGCTGACGTTCGGGCTCACGGTGGTCGTGATGGCCTACGCCGTGGGGCGCGTGTCCGGGGGTCACTTCAACCCCGCGATCACCGTCGGCGCCGCGTTCGGCGGCCGTCTCCCGTGGAACGCCACCCCGATCTACATCGGCGCCCAGCTCCTCGGCGGCCTGGTGGCGGGCGCGCTGCTGTTCGCCCTGATGCACGGCTTCGAGGGCTACACGGCCGAGGGCAACATCGGCGCGAACTCGTTCGGCGACCAGGGCAGCGGCTACGCCATGTGGGCGGCATTCCTGCTCGAGATGCTGCTCACCTGTGTCTTCCTGTACGTCGTGCTCGGCGTCACCGACGCCCGCAACGACTTCCAGGCACTCATGGGCCCGCTGGCCATCGGCCTCTCGCTGGCGATGATCCACTTCGCCTCCATGGGCGCCACCGGCACGTCGGTCAACCCGGCCCGCTCGATCGGCGTGGYCGTCTTCGGCGGCACCGACGCGATCCTCCAGCTGTGGCTGTTCATCGTCGCCCCGCTCCTCGGCGCGGTCATCGCCGGCCTCACCTATCCGCTGGTCTTCGGCCACGGCAGCGAGCCGGTCCCCGGCTCGGGCGTCTCCTTCGGCGGTGGCCGCAAGCAGCAGGGCATGTACGCCCCGCCGAGCGGCTACGAGCAGCAGTGGAACCAGGGCCAGCCGGGCATGTACGCGCCTCCCGGCGGCGGCTACGAGCAGCAGTGGAACCAGGGCCAGCCCGTGCCCCCGGCCCAGCCCGGTCAGGCCGGCCAGTCGGGTCAGGCCGCGCCGCCCCAGCAGTGGGGGCCGCCGGCCCCCCAGCAGCCGCAGCAGCCGCAGCCCGGCCAGTGGGGCCAGCCGGCTCCGCAGCAGCCGGGAGTCCCGCCGCAGGGCCCGCCCCAGCAGTGGGGGCAGCCGCTGCCCGACGACGGCGAGGACGGCCGCACCCAGGTGCGTCGTCCCGACTGACCTCACCCGCTGGTGAGCTCCACCAGCGCGAGGTCGCCGTCCTGCCCCTCGACGAGCACCGGGCCGACCCCGCGGGCGAAGAACGTCTCGCGGGTGACGCCCGGATGCAGCGGGGAGCTGTCCTCGACCTGCACCAGCGCGTCGAAGGCGTCGTACGACGTCGTGCGCTGCTCGTCGATCGACAGCACCCGCCGTTCGTCCTCGGCGATCCCGGGAGCCTTCTCCTGCGCGAAGCCGTCGCCCACGCGCGGCGTCGCGGGCATCACCAGGCCGGCCTCGGCGCCCGCCTGGCCGGCCTCCCAGACGCCGTCGTCGCCGAGGTGCCAGACGTTGCCGTCACGGTCCTGGGCGTACCACGCGGTCGACTCCCCCTCGACCCGCCCGCGCTCGTCGCGCGCCACGGTGTCCACGACGGTGGCCTCGACCCCGGCCGCCCGGGTGGTCCCGGACACGGTGGTCACGACGGTGCCGCCGTCGGGGGCCGCGTAGGTCCACTCGCTCCCGGGCGCCAGCGGGAACCACGGGTTGTCGACGCCGCTGACGAAGTCGCTCGGCTCGGGGCTCGGCGTGGGCACGACGAGCCCGTCGATCCCGGAGGGCGGTGCGGTCCGGGGTTCCCCGAACCCGCAGCCGGTCGTCAGGACAGCGATGCACAGCAGCGCGACGGGCCGCAGCAGCACGGCCGCGGCACGGCGTCGCAGTGCTGGGGAGGGGCCGCCGGGCATGGCGCCAGCATGCCCGACCGTGGGTCAGCCCTGTGGCCGCGGGGGGAGGCCGCGCTGCTAGCGTCAGGCCGGAACCCAGCCTTCGTCGCACATCACAGGAGTCGTCGTGAGCACCACACCCCTCAAGGTCGCCGTCACCGGCGCCGCCGGCCAGATCGGCTACAGCCTGCTCTTCCGCCTCGCCGCCGGCGCGCTCGGAGACCGTCCGGTCGAGCTCCGCCTGCTCGAGATCGAGCCGGCCCTGCCGGCCCTCGAGGGCGTCGTGATGGAGCTCGACGACTGCGCCTTCCCGCTGCTCGCGGGCGTCGAGATCGGCGCGGACCCGGCCGCGATCTTCGACGGCGTCAACGCCGCGATGCTCGTGGGGGCGATGCCCCGCAAGGAGGGCATGGACCGCGCCGACCTGCTCGCGGCCAACGGCAAGATCTTCACCGGCCAGGGCAAGGCGCTCAACGACAGCGCCGCCGACGACGTGAAGATCCTCGTCACCGGCAACCCGGCCAACACCAACGCCCTCATCGCGATGAGCAACGCCCCCGACATCCCGCGCGAGCGCTTCAACGCCCTGACCCGCCTCGACCACAACCGGGCCAAGACGCAGCTCGCCAAGAAGCTCGGCGTCCCGGTCACCGACATCGAGAACCTCGCCATCTGGGGCAACCACGACGACTCGATGTACCCCGACCTCTTCAACACCATGGTCGGGGGCCGCTCGGCCGCCGAGCAGGTCGACGAGGCGTGGATCACCGGCGAGTACATCCCGACCGTCGCCACCCGTGGGGGCGCGATCATCAAGGCTCGCGGCGCCTCCTCGGCTGCCTCCGCCGCCAACGCCACGATCGACCACATGCACGACTGGCTCAACGGCACCTCGGAGTGGGTCTCGATGTCGGTCCCGTCGGACGGCTCGTACGGCGTCACCGAGGGCATCGTCTCCTCGTTCCCCTGCACGGTCACCGACGGCGCCTGGTCGATCGTCCAGGGCATCGACCTCAACGACTTCTCCAAGGAGCGCATCGCCGCCTCGGTCGCGCGCCTCGAGGGCGAGCGGGACCAGGTCAAGGAGCTCGGGCTCATCTGAGCCGCGCGGGGGTAGT
>NZ_JBFUMD010000410.1:0-3599 GCF_054049555.1 Nocardioides sp. P5_C9_2 | reverse complement strand
GTGCTGGTCGGGGGCCGGTCCGGACGTCGTGGTGGGTGGATCAGTGGTGCACGGCGCCCTCGGCGCCGGCCCCGGTGAGGGCCCGGACCTCGAGCTCGGTGAAGCGGTCCTCAGCGCTCGGCTCCCGGGCGGAGATGGTGCCGAGGTAGCCGAGCAGGAAGCCCAGCGGGATCGACACGATGCCCGGGTTGTTGAGCGGGAAGATCGCCCAGTCGGAGTCGGGGAACAGCGAGGTGGGCAGCCCCGACATGACCGGCGAGAGCAGCACCAGCCCGACGGCGGAGATGAGACCGCCGTAGATGCTCCAGGTGGCGCCGCGCGTGTTGAAGCGTCGCCAGAACATGTTGTAGATGATCGCCGGGAGGTTGGCCGACGCCGCGACGGCGAAGGCCAGGGCCACGAGGAAGGCGATGTTGAGGCGCTGCGCCGGGATGGACAGCACGATCGCGATCGCGCCGATCACGAAGGCCGCGATCCGGGCGACCCGGACCTCGTCCTTCTCGGAGACCGGCTGGTCCTTCTTCAGGACCCCCTTGTAGAGGTCGTGCGCCACCGACGAGGACGACGCGAGCGTCAGCCCGGCGACCACCGCGAGGATGGTCGCGAACGCCACCGCCGCGATGAGCGCGAGCAGGATCGCCCCGCCCGTGGAGCCCTCACCACCGCCGACCGCCTCGGCGAGCAGCGGGGAGGCGAGGTTCTGGTTGCCGCCCTCCACCGGGTCGACGACGTCACGGTCGAGCAGCGCAGCGGCACCGAAGCCGAGGACCAGCGTCATCAGGTAGAAGACGCCGATCAGGCCGATGGCCCACAGCACCGACTTGCGGGCGTCACGAGCCGTGGGGACGGTGTAGAAGCGGATCAGGATGTGCGGCAGGCCAGCGGTGCCGAGCACGAGCGCCAGGCCGAGCGACAGGAAGTCGATCTGCGAGGTCAGCGTGCTGCCGTACTGGAGCCCGGGCTGCAGGAAGGCCTCGCCCTTGCCGGAGTTCTCCGCCGCCGCCCCGAGCAGGGACGAGAGGTTGAAGCTGAACTCCTTGAGCACCAGCACGACGATCAGCGCCGAGCCGAGCATCAGCAGCACGGCCTTGGTGATCTGGACGTACGTCGTGCCCTTCATGCCGCCGACGACGACGTAGAAGATCATCAGCACGCCGACACCGATGATGGTGATGTTCTTGATCGCCTGGCTGTCGACGCCCAGCAGCAGCGCGACCAGGGTGCCGGCGCCGACCATCTGGGCCAGCAGGTAGAAGATCGAGACCACGACGGTCGAGATCGAGGCGGCGGTGCGCACCGGGCGCTGGTTCATCCGGAAGGCGAGCTGGTCGGCCATCGTGTAGCGACCGGCGTTTCGCAGCATCTCGGCCACGAGCAGCAGCGCCACCAGCCAGGCGACGAGGAAGCCGATGGAGTACAGGAAGCCGTCGTAGCCGTAGAGAGCGATGGCCCCCGAGATGCCGAGGAACGACGCGGCCGACATGTAGTCGCCCCCGATGGCGAGCCCGTTCTGGAAGCCGGAGAAGGAGCGGCCGCCGGAGTAGAAGTCGGCGGCGGTCTTGGTCTGGCGGCTCGCCCAGAACGTGATGCCGATCGTCAGTGCGACGACGGACAGGAACAGGACGGTGGTGAGGACCTGGTCGTTCATGCCTGACCCCGCTTCGCGTCGACGCCGGCCTGGTCGCGGTAGGACTTCTCCAGGTCACGGGCCAGCGGGTCGAGCCTGGCGTTGGAGAAGCGGCTGTAGACGTAGGCCAGCCCGAAGGTGGTCACGAACTGCAGCAGCCCGAAGACCAGGGCCACGTTGATGTGACCGACGACCTGGATGGCCATGAAGTCGGGCGCCCAGCTCGACATGACGACGTACAGCAGGTACCAGGTCAGGAACGCCGCGGTGGCGGGGAAGACGAAGCCTCGGTAGCGACGGCGGAGCTCGGTGAACTCCGCCGTCTCGTGCAGTCGGTCGTAGACCGGGTCGTGGCGCGCGGCCTGTTCGTGGGTCTCGGATGTCACGGTGATTCCTTCCACGCGGGGTCACCGATGTGTGACCGCCGTCACGGTCGCACCACCGCCTCGTGGAGGGGGAGGGGTCCTCGCCGGTACGTCGGCGGGTGGGGCCGCCGCGTCGCCGAGCGGTCGGTTGCGTACGACGAGCGGTCGGCTACGCGGCCGGGCCGGACGACCCGTCCGCGAGGGCGCCGCGGTCGGGGACCCCGTTCGACGTGCCCGCGGCCTGCCCGACGGACTTCTTGATCAGCGCCTCGAGGTCGAGGCCGGTCGACGTCTTGAGCATGGTGAGGGTCTGCACGACGTTGTCGTTGACCTGGCGCGGCAGCGCGCCGGCGCCGTCGGAGGAGATGACGGTCAGCTGGTCGATCGCGGCCATCGGCGCCGCGACCTCGCGGGCGATCTGCGGCAGCACCTCGATGAGCATCTGCAGCACGGCGGCGTCGTTGTAGTGGGCGAACGCGTCGGCGCGCTTGTCCATCGCCTCGGCCTCGGCCTGGCCCACCGCGAGGGTGGCGGCCGCGGTGGCCTCGCCCTCGGCGCGGGTCGCGTCGGCCTCCGCGGTACGCCGGGCCTTCTCGGCCTCACCGCGCCGGGCGCCCTCGATCGCCTCGGCCTCGGCGAGCGCCGTACGCCGCGACTTCTCGGCCTCACCGCTGAGGCGGGCCTCCTCGGCCTTCGCCTGGGCGGCGGCGATGGTGGCCGCCTTGCGGGCCTCGGCGGCGGCGATCTCGGCCGAGCGCTGGGCCTCGGCCTCCTGCTCGACCTTGTAGCGGGCGGCGTCGGCCGGCTTGCGGACCTCGGTCTCCAGGTTGCGCTCGGTCAGCGCAGCCTGGCGGACGGCGACCTTCTCCTGCTCCAGCAGGATCGCCTGGTCGCGGTCCGCCTGCGCCAGCGGGCCGGAGGCGGCGGCGGTGGCCGACGCCGCGTCGGTCTCGGCCTTGATCTCGGCCTGCTTGAGCGCCAGGGTCCGGGTCGCGATGGCGATCTCCTGCTCGGCGGCGATCCGGGCCTGCTCGGCGGCCTGCCGGGCGTTGGCCTCGGCGATGGAGGCCGTCTGCTGGATGCRTGCCGCCTCGGGACGCCCGAGGTCGGCGAGGTAGGTGCCRTCGTCGGTGACGTCCTGGATCTGGAACGTGTCGAGGATCAGCCCCTGGCCGGTGAGGGAGTTCTCGGACTCGTCCGCGACCCGCTGGGCGAACGCGGCCCGGTCCCGGATGATCTGCTCGACCGTCAGGCCGCCGACGATCGAGCGCAGCGCGCCGGCGAGCACCTCCTGGGTGAAGGACTCGATCTCGCCCTGCTGGGCCAGGAAGCGCTGGGCCGCGAGGCGGATCTGGTCGGCGTTGCCGCCGACCTTGACGATGGCCACGCCCTCCACGTTGAGCTTGATGCCCTGGCCCGAGACGGCGCCCCGGATCTGCACCGAGATGCGCCGCGAGGAGAGGTCGAGGGTGGCGAGCTTCTGGACGAACGGGATCACGAAGACGCCGCCGCCGAGGATGACCTTCTGCCCGGAGAGGTCGTGGCTCAGCGCGCCGGTCTCGGGGTTGAGCACCGCCTTGCCCTTGCGTCCCGTGACGATGTACGCC
>NZ_JBFUMD010000409.1:0-3620 GCF_054049555.1 Nocardioides sp. P5_C9_2 | reverse complement strand
GCACCGCATCATCGAGGACGAGGAGATCAAGTCCGAGCTGGCCGCCGAGCACCCGTACGACGAGTGGCTGCACGCCGGTCTCATCCACCTCGACGACGTCACCGACCGTGAGCACATCGTGCACACGCACGCCTCGGTGACGCGGCGCCAGCAGATCTTCGGCTACACCGAGGAGGAGCTGCGCCTGCTGCTCACGCCGATGGCCAACACCGGCGCCGAGACGCTCGGCTCGATGGGCACCGACACCCCGATCGCGGCGCTGAGCGACAAGCCGCGCCTGCTGTTCGACTACTTCGCCCAGCTCTTCGCCCAGGTCACCAACCCGCCCCTGGACGCCATCCGCGAGGAGCTCGTCACCTCGCTCAGCGGCACCATCGGCCCCGAGGCCAACCTGCTCCAGCCGACGCCCGCGTCGTGCCGCCRGGTGGTGCTGCCGTTCCCGGTGATCTCCAACGACGACCTCGCCAAGATCCGCCACATCAACCGTGACGGCGACATGCCCGGCTTCATCACCCACGTCTCCCGCGGCCTGTACGACGTCGCGGGCGGCGGGCGGGCGCTGGCCGAGCGCCTCGACGAGATCTGCGCCGAGGTGTCGGAGGCGATCGCCGGGGGAGCGCGGATCATCGTGCTCTCCGACCGGCACTCCACCGCCGACCTGGCCCCGATCCCGTCGCTGCTGCTGACCGGGGCGGTGCACCACCACCTGGTCCGGCAGAAGACCCGCACCCAGGTGGGCCTCCTCGTGGAGGCGGGCGACGTCCGCGAGGTGCACCACGTGGCACTGCTCGTCGGCTACGGCGCGGCGGCGGTCAACCCCTACCTCGCGATGGAGTCCGTCGAGGACCTGGCGCGGGAGGGCTACTACGTCAAGGCCGAGCCCGAGAAGGCGGTCGCCAACCTCATCAAGGGCCTGGGCAAGGGCGTGCTCAAGGTGATGTCCAAGATGGGCGTCTCCACGGTGGCGTCGTACACCGGCGCGCAGATCTTCGAGGCCGTCGGGCTCTCGCAGGCGGTGGTGGACCGGTACTTCACCGGCACCACCTCCAAGCTCGGCGGGATCGAGCTCGACACCATCGCCGAGGAGGTCGCCCGCCGGCACGCGTCGGCGTACCCGCGCGGCGGCATCGCGCCCGCCCACCGCGAGCTCGAGATCGGCGGCGAGTACCAGTGGCGTCGCGAGGGCGAGCCGCACCTGTTCGACCCGGAGACGGTGTTCCGCCTCCAGCACGCGACCCGGTCGGGCAGCTACGAGGTCTTCCGGCAGTACACCTCACGCGTCAACGAGCAGTCGGAGCGCCTGATGACGCTGCGCGGACTGTTCCGCTTCAAGGACGGTGAGGCCACCGGCCGCGCGCCCATCAGCATCGACGAGGTCGAGCCGGTCTCCGAGATCGTCAAGCGCTTCTCGACCGGTGCCATGTCCTACGGCTCCATCAGCCAGGAGGCGCACGAGACCCTGGCGATCGCGATGAACCGGCTGGGTGGCAAGTCCAACACCGGGGAGGGCGGCGAGGACGCCGACCGTCTCCACGACCCGGAGCGGCGCAGCTCGATCAAGCAGGTCGCGTCGGGCCGCTTCGGTGTCACGTCGGAGTACCTCACCAACGCCGACGACATCCAGATCAAGATGGCCCAGGGCGCCAAGCCGGGCGAGGGCGGCCAGCTGCCCGGCCACAAGGTCTACCCGTGGGTGGCCAAGACCCGGCACTCGACGCCGGGCGTCGGCCTCATCAGCCCGCCGCCGCACCACGACATCTACTCGATCGAGGACCTGGCGCAGCTGATCCACGACCTGAAGAACGCCAACCCGAGCGCGCGCGTGCACGTCAAGCTCGTGTCCGAGGTGGGCGTGGGCACGGTCGCGGCGGGGGTGTCCAAGGCGCACGCGGACGTGGTGCTGATCTCCGGCCACGACGGRGGCACCGGCGCCTCGCCGCTCACCTCGCTCAAGCACGCGGGCGGCCCGTGGGAGCTCGGTCTCGCCGAGACCCAGCAGACGCTGCTCCTCAACGGCCTGCGCGACCGGATCGTGGTGCAGGCCGACGGCCAGCTCAAGACCGGGCGCGACGTCGTGATCGCCGCCCTGCTGGGCGCCGAGGAGTACGGCTTCGCCACTGCTCCGCTCGTCGTCAGCGGCTGCATCATGATGCGGGTCTGTCACCTCGACACCTGCCCGGTGGGCGTCGCGACCCAGAACCCCGTCCTGCGGGAGCGCTTCAGCGGCAAGGCGGAGTACGTCGTCAACTTCTTCACCTACATCGCCGAGGAGGTGCGCGAGCTGCTCGCCGAGCTCGGCTTCCGCACCCTCGACGAGGCCGTCGGCCGGGTGGGCTCGCTCGACGTCGCCCGGGCCGTCGACCACTGGAAGGCCGCCGGGCTCGACCTGACGCCGATCCTGCACCAGGCCTCCCGCTCGGGTGAGTTCGGCCAGTTCGAGGACCAGGACCTGCGCTGCACGCACGGCCAGGACCACGGCCTCGACAAGGCCCTGGACAACGAGCTCGTCAAGCTCGCGGCCCCGGCCCTGGAGGACGGCGAGCCCGTCCGCGCCCAGGTGGCGGTGCGCAACGTCAACCGCACCGTCGGCACGATCCTCGGTCACGAGGTGACCAAGCGCTACCGCGGCGAGGGCCTGCCCGACGGCACCATCGACATCACCCTCATCGGCTCCGCGGGCCAGTCGTTCGGTGCCTTCGTGCCGCGCGGCATCACCCTGCGGCTCGAGGGCGACGCCAACGACTACGTCGGCAAGGGCCTCTCGGGCGGACGCATCGTCGTACGACCCGACCGGTCGGCGACGTTCGAGGCCAGCGAGCAGATCATCGCGGGCAACACCATCGCCTACGGCGCGACCTCGGGCGAGATCTACCTCCGGGGCCAGGCGGGCGAGCGCTTCTGCGTGCGCAACTCCGGCGCGACCGCGGTCGTGGAGGGCGTGGGCGACCACGGCTGCGAGTACATGACCGGTGGTGTCGTCGTCGTGCTCGGCGCGACCGGMCGYAACTTCGCGGCCGGCATGTCCGGCGGCTACGCCTTCGTGCTCGACCTCGACGAGGGACGGGTCAACCCCGAGCTCGTCGACCTCGGCCCCGTCACCGACGACGCGGCGACCGAGCTCAAGGACCTCGTCGTCCGGCACGCGGAGGAGACCGGCTCGACTGTCGCCGCGGCACTGCTGGAGGACTGGGACACCGCACTGGGCCGCTTCACCGAGGTGATGCCCCGCGACTACAAGCGAGTGCTGGACGCCCGCGCCGAGGCCCTCGCGGAGGGTCTCGACGAGGACCAGGCGAACGCACGGATCATGGAGGTGCTTCATGGGTGAGCGCAGCGTGACCACGACGACGGGTGCGCCCAGGCGCTCACCCATGGAGAAGGGTGCGCAGAATGGGTGATCCCAAGGGCTTTCTGAAGAGCGGCCGCGAGGTCGCCACGCGCCGCGTCGTCGAGGAGCGCGTGCACGACTGGAACGAGGTCTACCCGGACGGGATCGGCCGCGCCCTGCTGCCCATCATCGGCACGCAGGCGAGCCGCTGCATGGACTGCGGGATCCCGTTCTGCCACCAGGGCTGCCCGCTGGGCAACATCATCCCGGAGTGGAACGACCTGGTGTGGCG
>NZ_JBFUMD010000408.1:0-3625 GCF_054049555.1 Nocardioides sp. P5_C9_2 | reverse complement strand
GCTCTAGACTCCGCCGGGTGACCGCCCGCCTCGTCGTCCTCGTCTCCGGCTCCGGCACCAACCTCCAGGCGCTTCTCGACGCGTGCGCCGACCCGGCGTACGGCGCGAAGGTCGTGGCCGTCGGTGCCGACCGGGAGGACATCGAGGGGCTGGACCGCGCCGACCGCGCCGGCGTCCCGACCTTCGTGCGGAAGGTCGGCCACTTCTCCTCGCGCGACCACTGGGACCGGGCGCTCGCCGACACCGTCGCGGCCTTCGAGCCCGACGTCGTGGTGCTGGCCGGCTTCATGAAGCTGGTCGGCACGGAGTTCCTCGCCCGCTTCCCCGGCCGGGTCGTCAACACCCATCCGGCGCTGTGCCCCGCGTTCCCCGGGACCAGCGGGCCTGCGGACGCGCTGGACTACGGCGTCAAGGTCACCGGCGCCACCCTCTTCGTCGTCGACGACGGGGTCGACACCGGCCCGATCATCGCGCAGACCGTCGTGCCGGTCCTCGACGAGGACACGACCGCGACCCTCCACGAGCGGATCAAGGTCGCCGAGCGGACCATGCTGGTGGACACCGTCGGGCGGATGGCGCGCGACGGTTGGCACCTCGACGGCCGCCGGGTGCGACTCGGCTGACGCCGCCGGGTTCCTCTACTCTGGGGTCCACACGACTGGCGCAGGTGGGCGACCACCGGGGAGTGAACCGCGCAGAGCATCGACCGCCTGGGTGCTCGCCTCCACCGCTCGACCTCAGGAGTCTCCCGTGTCCGATYCCGTGACCCGCCCCACCACAGTCCTGGACCAGGTCCCGGTGCGCCGCGCCCTGGTGTCGGTGTACGACAAGACCGGCCTCGAGGCGCTGGTGCGGGGGCTCCACGACGCCGGTGTCGAGCTCGTCTCCACGGGCGGCTCGGCCGCCCTGATCGCCGGGCTCGGCCTGCCCGTCACCCGCGTCGAGGACCTCACCGGCTTCCCCGAGTGCCTCGACGGCCGCGTCAAGACGCTGCACCCGCGCGTCCACGCCGGCATCCTGGCCGACCGCCGTCTCGAGTCCCACGTCCGCCAGCTCGCGGAGCTGGAGGTCGAGCCCTTCGACCTCGTCGTCTCCAACCTCTACCCCTTCACCGAGACCGTCGCGTCGGGGGCCTCGCCGGACGAGTGCGTCGAGCAGATCGACATCGGCGGGCCCTCGATGGTCCGCGCTGCCGCCAAGAACCACCCCAGCGTCGCCATCGTCACCTCGCCCGAGCGGTACGACGACGTCCTGCGGGCCGTCGGCGCCGGCGGCTTCACCCTCGCCGAGCGGAAGGGGCTGGCCGCCGAGGCCTTCGTCCACACCGCGACGTACGACGTCCACGTGGCCAGCTGGATGGGCAACGTGCTCACGGACAGCTCCGCCGGGTCCGGCTTCCCGGCGTGGATGGGCGCCACGTGGGACCAGCAGGCGGTGCTCCGCTACGGGGAGAACCCGCACCAGTCGGCCGCGCTCTACGCCAACGGCTTCCTCCCCGAAGGCCCCGGGCTCGCCCAGGCGACCCAGCACCATGGCAAGGAGATGTCCTACAACAACTACGTCGACGCCGACGCGGCCCGTCGGGCGGCGTACGACTTCGACCGGCCCGCCGTGGCGATCATCAAGCACGCCAACCCGTGCGGGATCGCCGTGGGCGCCGACGTGGCCGAGGCCCACCGCCGCGCGCACGACTGCGACCCGGTGTCGGCCTTCGGCGGCGTGATCGCGACCAACGTCCCCGTGTCGGTGGCGATGGCCGAGCAGGTGGCCGGGATCTTCACCGAGGTCGTCGTGGCGCCCGGCTACGAGGACGGGGCGATCGAGGTGCTCAGCGCCAAGAAGAACATCCGGCTCCTCGAGGCGGCCCCGCTGGCGCGCGGCGGCAGCGACCTCCGGGCGATCTCGGGTGGCCTGCTGCTGCAGCAGCGCGACGTGCTCGACGCCGACGTCGACGGTGGCGGGGACGACCCGGCCTCGTGGACCCTCGCGACGGGGGAGGCGGCCTCCGCCGACCTCCTTGCCGACCTCGCCTTCGCCTGGCGGGCCTGCCGCTCCGTCAAGTCCAACGCCATCCTGCTCGCCCGCGGCGGCGCCTCGGTCGGCGTCGGCATGGGCCAGGTCAACCGGGTCGACTCCTGCCGCCTCGCGGTCGAGCGGGCCGGGGACCGGGCCGCGGGCTCGGTGGCGGCCTCCGACGCCTTCTTCCCCTTCGCCGACGGCGCCCAGGTGCTCATCGACGCCGGGGTCACGGCGATCGTCCAGCCCGGCGGGTCGGTCCGCGACGAGGAGGTCATCGAGGCGGCCGCGAAGGCCGGCGTGACGATGTACCTCACCGGCGCCCGGCACTTCTTCCACTGACCTCCCGTCAGCGACTGATTGGATGACCACGTGACTGCACAGACGCTCGACGGCAGGGCGACCCTCGCCACCATCATGACCGAGCTGGCCGAGCGGGTGAGGGCCCTCGAGGAGCGCGGTGCCACCCCCGGCCTGGCCACCGTGATGGTCGGCGACGACCCGGGCAACCAGTGGTACGTCGGGGCCAAGCACAAGGACTGCGCCAAGATCGGCATCGCGTCCTTCCGCCACGACCTGCCCGCCTCGGCGACGCAGGCGGAGGTGGAGGAGCTGATCGACCGGCTGAACGCGGACCCGGCCGTCACCGGCTTCATCGTCCAGCAGCCGACCGGCCTCGACGAGTTCCGGCTGCTGTCGCGGGTCGACCCCCGCAAGGACGTCGACGGACTCCACCCGGAGAACCTCGGCCGGCTCGTGCTCGGCGAGGACGGCCCGCTGCCGTGCACCCCCGTCGGCTGCCTCGAGCTGCTGCGCCGTCACGGCGTCGAGATCGCCGGTGCCGAGGTCGTGGTGGTCGGTCGCGGCCTCACCGTCGGGCGGCCGCTGGGCCTGCTGCTCACCCGCCGCTCGGAGAACGCCACCGCCACCCYGTGCCACACCGGCACCCGCGACCTGGCCGCCCACGTGCGCAACGCGGACATCGTGGTCGCAGCCGCGGGTGTCCCCGGCATCATCACCGCCGACATGGTCAAGCCGGGTGCCGCGGTGCTCGACGTGGGTGTCTCCCGGGTCGACGGCGCGATCGCCGGAGACGTGGCCGACGACGTGTGGGAGACCGCCGGGTGGGTCTCGCCCAACCCGGGCGGCGTGGGCCCGATGACCCGGGCGATGCTGCTCAGCAACATCGTCTCCATGGCCGAGAAGTCCCTCGAGGCCTGAGATGAGCGACGACGCCGACGACCCGCGCGAGCCGCGCTTCGCCCCGCCGGAGAGCGTGCCGCCGGTGTCGGCCGAGGAGCTCGTCGACGGCGTGCAGCCGGAGCCGGGGCTCGAGGAGGAGGAGCGGCGCTACCCCTCGACCATCGGGGGCGCGTTCTACCTCGTCGTCCTCACCGTCTGCGTCGTCGCCGTGGGCGTCGTCGTGACGGGGGAGTGGCGCACCGGGATCCGCGTCTTCGGCGGGGCGCTGCTCTTCGGCGGCCTGGTGCGGCTCCTTCTGTCCAACCGCGACGCCGGGATGCTCGCCGTACGCTTCAAGGCGCTCGACGTGCTGATGCTCGCGGCCCTCGGCTCGGCGCTGATCTTCCTCGCCGGCTCGATCCCCGAC
>NZ_JBFUMD010000407.1:0-3658 GCF_054049555.1 Nocardioides sp. P5_C9_2 | reverse complement strand
GGGCGGCGATGATGCGTCCCCGGCTGGAGGCCATCCGCGAGGTCCTCTCGGACCGGGGTGCGCTCTTCATCAGCATCGACGACAACGAGGCGGCACGGCTGCGGCTGCTGCTGGACGAGGTCTTCGGCGAGCGCAGCTTCATCGCCCAGGTGGTGGTCAACCTCAACCCCAAGGGGCGCCAGCTCGGGCGGGGCTTCGCCACGAGCCACGAGTACGTCCTCGCCTACGCCCGCGACCCCGGTGCCTGCGCGGTGGACGCCAGCAGCGCCGAGCACGTCGACGAGGCCGACTTCCCGCTCACCGCACCCGACGGTCGCCGCTTCCGCCACCTGCCGCTGCGCAACACCAACAAGAAGTTCAACCCCGTCACCGCGCGCACCCTCCACTTCCCGCTGTACGGCGACCCGGCCAGCGGTCGCGTCGCCACCGCCGCCTTCGACGGCTCGGTCGAGCTGCTGCCCGTCTTCGGGGACGGGCGCCCGGCCGTGTGGCGCTGGTCGGCCCCGCTGGTCGACGAGCGGTCCGACGACCTGGTGTGCCGCACCATCCAGGGCAGGCTCGGCGAGCGTGCCGACATCTTCCAGCGCGACTGGCTGCACCGTGACGGCGGGCGCCGCAAGAAGCTGCGCACCATCTGGCTCAGCGAGGAGATCGGCTCGACCGACACCGCGGTCGCGGAGCTCAAGGACCTGGTGGGCCACGTCTTCGAGTCGCCCAAGCCGACGGGGCTGGTGCGCCGGATCCTCGGCACCATGCCGTCCGACGTCTCCGTGCTCGACCCCTTCGCCGGCAGCGGCACCACCGGGCACGCGGTGGCCCTGGCCAACGCCGAGGACGGCGGCAGCCGGCACTGCCTGAGCATCAACTCACCGGAGCCGACCCGCCCCGGCTCCAACGCCCAGCTGGCCGGCCTGCCGACGGTCGCGGCCATCACCCGGGCCCGGCTGACGGCCGTCGACGCCTGCCTGGGCGGCGGCTTCAGCGAGCTCCCGCCGCACTCTCCAGCGCCGTGAGCTCCTCGTCGAGGTGCCCGAGCAATCGCTGGAGGTGCGGCACCGTGCGCCGGCAGCCGGTGAGCCCGAAGCCCATCCTCCCGTCGTACGACGTGCAGGTGATGTTGAGCGCCATCCCGTTGATGGGGATCGACAGCGGGTAGGTCCCGACCAGCTTCGCGCCGTTGAGGTACTGCGTCGACCGCGGCCCCGGCACGTTGCTGATGATGACGTTGAACGGCGGCCGGACGATGCCCTGCATCCGCAGCATCGGGGTGAGGATCGACGGCGCCATCCCGATCGCGCTCATCGCCAGGATCTGCGTCGGGGTCATCGACGACAGCGCCTGCTTGCCGTCGCGCATCGAGCGGTGGATCGCGACCAGCCGTGCCGCCGGGTCGTCGAGGTCGGTGGCCAGCTGCACCATCACCGAGCCGACCGCGTTGCCGCCGTCGGCCGAGGCGACCTGCGCCTGCTTGGCGTTGAGCCCGACCGGCACCATCGCCACCAGCCCGGTGTCGGGCAGTGCGTCGTGGTCGATGAGGTAGGCCCGCAGCGCCCCGCTGCACATCGCCAGCACCACGTCGTTGATCGTGGAGCCCGTCGCCTGCCCGATCGCCCGCATGCGCTCGATCGGCCAGTCCTGCGCCGCGAAGCGTCGCGATCCGGTGATCGACTGGTTGAACATCGTCCGCGGGGCGTAGAGGGAGACGGCTGAGGTCTCGTTGCGCACCCCGCGCGTGATCGTCTTGACGAGGGCAGACGGCAGTCCGACGGCCTCGGCGGTCAGACCGTACGCGGACCGCAGCGCGCTCATCGGCACCCGCGCCAGCGACGACTCGGCGTCCTCGCGGGTGCGTTGCGCCTTGGCGCTCGCGGGCCGGGCCGCCCACGGCGCCGGCATGTTGCGCTTCGCCGGGTCGGTGGTCAGCACGCTGGCGAGCAGCCGCATCGCCGAGACCCCGTCGACCAGCGCGTGGTGGGTCTTGGTGTACATCGCGACCCGGCCGTCGTGCAGTCCCTCGACGACGTGGGCCTCCCACAGCGGCCGCTCCCAMGCGAGCCGCTGGCTGTGCAGTCGGGAGGACAGGTCGAGGAGCTCGCGGATCCGGCCCGGCTGGGGCAGCGCGCTGTGCCGCACGTGGTGCTCGATGTCGAAGTGCTCGTCGGGGACCCAGACCAGCTGCCCCGCCGTGGCGATCGAGCGGTGCGGCCGCTTGAGGAACAGCGGGGAGATCTCCTCGGGGGCGCTCATCTGGGTGTACATCTGGCGGGCGTAGTCGGGCCCCGCGCCCTCGGGCCTCTCGAACAGCTGGAGTCCACCGACGTGCATCGGCTGGGTGCGGCTCTCGGCGTAGAGGAACGCCGCAGATGTCGGATCGATGGGGTTGACCACGCGGGACCTCCTGGGGTTGGGCGATCCTTGCCTGTCGCGCCCTCCACCACAAGCCACGTCCACGTCCACGGGCGTGTCCACGGACCCGGCCACCTGCGGTGCAAGGATGGCGCCATGGAGGCCGCACCCGCCGACGGGCCGCTCGAGGCGATGTGGAGCCGCGGCCGTACGTCGCTGGGCGTCCGGGTCGCCCGGCTCCGCTCGAAGGCGTTCGCCATCGCGCAGTGCTCCCTGGCCGCGGGTGTCGCATGGCTCGTCGCGTCCGACCTGCTGGGCCACCAGACCCCCTTCTTCGCGCCGATCGCGGCGGTGGTCAGCCTCGGGACGTCGTACGGGCAACGCCTGCGCCGGGTCGCGGAGGTCACGGTGGGCGTCGCGGTGGGGGTCCTGCTCGGCGACCTGCTGGTGCACTGGCTCGGCTCGGGCTGGTGGCAGCTGTCGCTCGTGGTCGCGCTGGCGATGTCGCTGGCCTTCCTCCTCGACGGCGGCCCGCTGCTGGTCACCCAGGCCGCGGTGCAGTCGATCGTCATCACCACCCTCATCGCCGACCCCGGCGCCGGCTTCACGCGCTGGACCGACGCCCTGGTGGGCGGGTGCGTCGCGCTGGTCGCCGCGACCGTGGTGCCCGCGGCGCCGCTGCGCCGACCCCGGGAGCAGGCCTCCGAGGTGCTGCGCAAGGTCTCGGCGCTGCTGCGGGCGGCGGCCGACGTGATGGTCGACGGCGAGGTCGACCACGCGCTGGAGCTCCTCGCGGACGCGCGCGCCACCGACTACCTGATCCAGGAGCTGCGCGCGGCCGCCGACGAGGGGCTCGACGTGGTCGCCTCCAGCCCGTTCCGGGTCCGCCACAAGGGCGGGTTGAGGCGCATGGTCGAGCTGGTCGACCCCCTGGACCGCTCGCTGCGCAGCACCCGGGTGCTGGTGCGCCACGTGGCGGTCGCGGCGTACCGACGACGGCCGTTCCCCCCGTCGTACCCGATGGTCACGCGGGAGCTGGCGGCCGCGGTCGACGCGGTGGCCGACGAGCTGCGGGCCGACCGGATGGCCGTCGCCGCGCAGCCGGCGCTCCTCGCCGTCGGCATGGCCACGGCGGAGATCGAGCGCACCGACGCGCTGTCGGTGGAGGTCGTGCTCGCCCAGCTGCGGGCCGTGGTCGCCGACCTGCTGATGCTCACCGGCATGGGGCAGCTGGAGTCGACCGACGCGCTGCCGCCGTCCCGCTGAATCTTCCGCTCTCCGGGGTAGTCCGTGACGTTTGGCACCCTGAAAC
>NZ_JBFUMD010000406.1:0-3662 GCF_054049555.1 Nocardioides sp. P5_C9_2 | reverse complement strand
CCCCGTCACCTGACCCGTCGCGTCCAGGAGCGGCGAGACCCTCAGCGAGACGATCAGCTCCTCACCCTGTCGCGACCGCCACGTCCAGTCCCGCCGTTCCGAACCGGTCCCGCCCTCGACCGCCGCCACCAGCACCCGGAGTCCGGGGTCCAGCCCCGCGTCGGCGGACCGTCGGGCGAGCTGTGCCTCGTCGTGCCACAGGGCCGGTGTGGCGAGACCCGCGACATCGGCGGCCGTCCACCCCAGCAGGTTCTCGGCGCCCGCGTTGAAGGACGTGACCCGACCGTGCACGTCGGTGGTGATGATGGCGGTCTGCGTCGCGGCCTCCATCACGCCCTGGAGGGTCTCGGCGCTCGCACGGGCCCGCGTCAGCGAGGCGGAGAGCTCATCGGTCAGCAGGGCGACGGGCAGCGACACCAGGGCCGAGGACACCAGCACGGCCTGCAGCATGGTCCCGATCATCTCCGGCGGGTAGTCCCAGCGCTCCGCGGTGGTCGGGAACGGGCCTCGCCCCGCCGTCGTGAGCAGCGACATGGCGATCCCCGAGACCAGCAGCTCCACGGTCGCGAGACGCACCCCGAACCGGGCCGCCCCCCACACCAGCACCGGCATCGGTGCGAAGGCCAGCGGCAGCGCGCCCTCGACGCCGTAGACAGCGCCGATCGTGACCGCCAGGACGACCTGCTGCAGCACCCGCTCCAACCGTCCGGCGTGCACCTGCTGGTGGACGTGCATCATCGTCATCGGCACGATGACCAGGATGGCCGCGGTGTGCGAGGCGAAGACCGCGCGCGCCGGCACCGGGAACTCCAGGGCGGCCACCGTCAGGCCCGCGATGACGGCGGCAGCGCCCGACCCGCAGACGGTCGCGAGCACCAGGCGTCCGAGGTCCTTCAAGGTCGCGAACGGAGGAGGCTTCGGCCCGCTGCGGAAGAACCAGACGATGACCGCCACCTCGGCCCCGTTGGCCAGACCGAAGCCGACGGAGGTGAGCCACGGTCGGCCACCCCACACGTTGGCGAGGACCGTGACCAGGACGATCGCCAGGATCGTCACCGCCAGCCGGTCTCGACGCGTCCGCAGCCCCAGCGCCACGGCCACCCCGGACGCCGGCCACCAGGCCGCCACGCTGCTCCCCTGCGGCGCGAGCCAGACGGACGCCGATGCCAGGAGGAAGATCGTCACCAGGGCGGCGGTCCACCACAGCGGGCCTGCCACGAGCGCCGGCCGCTCGGCGACCTCGTCAGGTCGACCACGAAGATCGGTCGTCACCGACGCGACCCGCCCACCTGCTCGAGCACGCGCACCATCTCGGCATCCTTGCAGAACCCGCCGCGACCCCGCGCGACCCGGGCCACGAATCGGGCCAGCGGTACGGAAGCGCCCGGTCGGCGCGTTCCAGCGCGACGGGAGTGCCCGGTCGGCACGATCCAGCGGTACGGAACTGCCCTCTCACGTCAGGGGCGGGAGAGGAGGTGGACCCGCGAGGTCAGCTTCCCGAGCATCAGGTAGACCAGCCACAGGCACTCCGCCAGCATCACGTCGTACGCCGCGTCGCCGAACGCCGCGCGGTAGCGCTCCGGGTCCCGCTGGAGGCGGGCCGCGTGCAGGAGCGCGCGGGACGGCGCACCCGAGGTCTCCTCCTCGTGCTCGACCCATTCCGAGCCGAGGTCGACGGAGGCGTCGACCACCAGGCCCGAGTGCCGGACGGCGCCGTCGGAGGTGTCGAGGTCCACCGACGCCGGCACGACCCCGAGCACCGGGAGCAGCCAGTCGGCCTCCTCCGGAGCGAGCAGGTCGGTCGCGAGCACCTGGTGCACCAGTGCGCGCCCACCCGGGCGCAGCACGCGGGCGAACTCGCGGTACGCGGAGGCCAGGGACGGGACGTGCGGGAGGCTGTCGCGGCACCAGACGAGGTCGACCGTCCCGTCGCGCAGCGGGATCCGGTCGGCGGTGCCGCGCTCGAAGGAGACCCGCGACGCGACCGCCTCGGGCTCGCCGCGGCGCGCCTCGCGGGCCCGGTCGAGGTGCCGCTGGACGGGGTCGATGCCGACGACACGCAGCCCGAAGTGCGCGGCCAGCCGGAAGGCGTGCCCGCCCGTGCCGCAGCCCACGTCGACGGCCAGGCTGTCCGGAGGCAGGTCCAGCGAGCGCACCGTCGCCAGCAGCATGGAGGGGTCACGCGGGGCGAGGCTCTCGTCGAGCATTGCCGCGAAGGCGGGGTCGACGGCCATCAGCCGGACCCCTCGTCGTCCACGGAGGAGTCCGCACCGGCCTCGGCCGAGGACAGGCGGATCTGCTCGGCGAGCACCCCGGCCAGCCCCGCGATCGCGGCGTCCGCGACCGCCTCGACCGGCACGGACGCGGGGTCCACCCCCGGCACGTCGACCGGAGTGAGATCGGTCCACGCGCCGACGAGCGAGACCTCGAGCTCCCGGAGCGCCGAGACCATGTGGGCGGCGTGGTCGGCGACCCACGGCGCGACCGGCAGGCCGATCGCCGGCTCGTCGCCCTTGCGGGCGGCCAGCACCTGCTTGGCGAGCACGCCCTTGCGCAGGTCGGTGCCCTCGGGGAAGACCAGCCCCTCGGCGTTGAGCAGCTCGTTGACCCGCCGGATCACCAGCGTGGAGGCGGCCCCCACCGACTCGTTGCCCATGCGGGCGGGCGCGAAGCCGTCGGGTGACGTCCCCAGGACCGAGCAGAAGCGCTCCCACAGCAGCTCGCGCGGGGCCCCGGGCGGGGGCACGGTGACCACCTCGACCTGCGAGGTCCCCACCTCCTCGCCCCATGTGCGGGCAAGACGGACGATGTTCTGCTGGCGCCAGAAGGTCCGTCCCGACTCCGGCGCCCGGGCCGACTCGTCGCGGTGGCCGGGGCGCCAGGCCTCGATGCCGGCGACGTACTCGGCGAAGGTCCAGGTGCGGCCGTTCTGCACCGTCTCCTGCCACATCGCCGGGATGGAGCGGTTGAGGTCCCGGGCCGTGACCACCACGGTGACGTCGTGGTCGGGGAAGGTCTCGAGGACGCGGCGTACGACGACCGGACGGACCGGGCCGAGGTACTCCATCGAGATCACCGACGTGCCCTCGTGGGCGGTCACCTTGCCGGCCATCTTGGCCCACTGGGCGTCACCGGCGCCGAGCACGTCGCGCGCCGCCATGACCTGGGAGAGCCAGTTCATGCCGGGGACGAGGATCCCGCGGTCGAGCAGCATCCGCTTGTTGGCGAACAGCCGCGACTGCACGTAGCTGGTGCCGGACTTCATCGCTCCCACGTGGAGCACGAGCCGGCGGGACATGGGCGTCACCCTAGTCGGCGTCGTCCTCGTCGTCGGCCTGCCGCGCGAACGGGAACGGGCCGTGTCCCGTGGCCAGCACCCCCCGCGCCGCCGCGAGCACCGCGGGCGACACCGGTGCGCCGGTGACGAACTCACCGAGACGTCGTACGACGTCGTCCCGGGCGGCCGGGTCGGGCCCGGTCAGCTCCTCGTAGCGCACGTCGTGGACCCGGTCGGGACGGGTGGCGCGCAGGTGCTCCTGGATCTCGACCACCCGCTCGATGAGCGAGCGCGCCTCGTCGGCGTCGGCGTCGCGCCAGAAGCCCGACCCGAGCACCCGCTCCACGTCGCGGGTGTTGAGGACGTAACGGACCCCCGGGAAGGC
>NZ_JBFUMD010000405.1:0-3664 GCF_054049555.1 Nocardioides sp. P5_C9_2 | reverse complement strand
GTCTGGAGCACGTGACGGGCGTCGGCCGGGTCGTTGACCAGCAGCGCCGGCGCCCCCGGCACCGGGAACGCCACCAGGTCGCCGTACCGCTCGGAGACGTCGACCAGGAAGGTGAGCGGATCGGCGCGGATCGAGCGGAAGGCGCGCGCCATGTCCAGGGAGCTGGGGCCGGGGACGCCGATGTCCGTGGGCTGCATCGCCTGCAGCCGGGTCGAGACGCTCACGCCGCCTCCCGCTCGCGGCGCCCGCCGAGCCACACCCACACGACGCAGCTGGTGAGCACCAGGGCGAACCCGAACGCCAGGTCCTCCACCGGCGCGAAGACCAGCCGGCCGTCGCCGACGAGGACCACGCGGTCGGTGCCGAGGATCGCGTCCGGGGCGTAGCGGACGATCCCGCGGCCGGTGAGCCAGCCGTTGGTGAGGAGCTGGAAGAAGACGATGATCGCGTACGCCGCCCACCRGTCGCCGGTCGTCGTGAGCCGGGTGCGCGCGACCCAGCGGTCCAGCACCAGCGCCGCCAGCACCGCCACGACGGCGATCGCCGTGTAGGTCATCGGACCTCCCCGCGCCGGCCCGGCCGCCCGGCCCGGTCGCGGCGACGCGCCACCCGGACCGCCTCGTAGGTCAGCACCGCGACCAGCGGGATGACGACGAAGAAGGCGATCTCCTCCAGCGGGAGCCCGGCGACGCGCCACGGCAGCGTCTGGTCGGCGTCGAAGTGCCAGTGCCCGACGTCGGTGGCGTGCAGGTCCCAGACGAGGAACGGCGTCCCGGCGGCGAGGATCGTGAGCAGCAGCCGCCGCGGCTGGCGCAGCACGGACAGCCGGAAGGCAGGGACCAGCGGCAGCGTCCCGACGAGGCAGAAGGCGAGCATCGCGACGTACGACCAGTGCGGCAGGCTCATCCACTCACCGGCAGCGACGACCGGTCGCCGCTCATCCGCTTGAGGACGAGCTCGGCGCTGATCAGGCACATCGGGAGTCCCACGCCGGGAACGGTACTGGCCCCGGCGTAGAGCAGCCCGTCGACCTTGGACGAGGTGTTGCCGGGGCGCAGGAACGCGCTCTGGCGCAGGTTGTGCTCCAGGCCGAGCGCCCCACCGCGCCACGAGTTGTAGGAGCGCTCGAAGTCCTCGGGGCCCACGGTGTGGCGCACCCGGATCCGGCTGCGCAGGTCGGGGACCCCGGCCCACGTCGACACCTGGTCGATGGCCGCGTCGACGGCCCGCTCCACGGCCTCGGAGCCGTGGCCGTCGTCGCCGCCGGTGCCGATGGACACGTCGGCCGGGACCGGGACGAGGACGAAGAGGTTCTCGCAGCCCGGCGGCGCCACGGTCGGGTCGGTCGCCGACGGCTTGCAGACGTAGGTCGACGCCGGGTCAGGGACGCGGGTCTCGCGCCCGAAGATGTCGCCGAAGTTCTGGTCCCAGTCGGAGGTGAAGAACAGCGAGTGGTGGGCGAGCTGCGGGAGGCGTCCCTCGACGCCGAGCATCGCGAGCACCGCACCGGGTCCCGGGGAGCGACGACGCCACGCCTGCTCGGGGTGGGTCTGCAGCGACGTGGGGAGCAGCGCGGTCTCCAGGTGGTGCAGGTCCGCGGCGCCGACGACGACGTCGGCCTCGACGGTACGCCGCTCGCCCCCGGCCGTGGTGTGCTCGACGCCGGTCACGTGCGGACGACCGCCGCGCGCGGCGTCCTCGGTGAGGATCCGGGTGACCGCGGCACCGGTGTGCAGCCGTGCCCCGTGCCGCTCGGCCAGCGCGGCGACGACCTCGATGAGCCGGGTGAAGCCGCCCTGCGGGTAGAGGACGCTGTCCCCCAGGTCGAGCCGGCTCATCAGGTGGTACATGCTCGGCGCCCGGCTCGGCGAGGAGCCGAGGAACACCGCGGGGTAGCCCAGCACCTGCCGGAGCCGGGTGTCGGTGAACCGGGCGGCGACGTGGCTGCCCAGCGAGCGGGTGAGCAGCCTGCTCAGCGCGGGTGTGCTGCGTACGACGTCGGTGCGCAGGAACGACGCCCCGGAGTCGAAGTTGCTGTAGAGGAAGCGGCGCAGCGCGATGTCGTAGGTCTCCTCCGCGGACGCGAGGTAGGCGTCGAAGGCCTCCCCCGCCCCGGGCTCGACCGACTCGAACAGCGCCCGGTTGTGGGCACGGTCGGGGCGGATGTCGAGCGGCTCGTCGTGGCCCTCGAAGAACACCCGGTAGCTGGGGTCGAGCACGGTCAGGTCGAGCTCCGCGGCCGCGGTCGTGCCGAGCAGGGAGAAGAAGTGCTCGAAGACCTCGGGCATGAGGTACCACGAGGCGSCGGTGTCGAAGCGGAACCCGTCACGCTCGATGCTCCCCACACGACCGCCGAGCTCGTCGTTCTTCTCCAGGAGGTCGACGCTGTGCCCGCGCGAGGCGAGCAGCGCGGCGGTGGCCAGCCCGGCGATCCCGCCGCCGATCACGACGACGCGGCGGGAGCCGTCACCGGCCACGGAGCGGCCGGGCGAGCGGCCGGTCAGCCGGTCGGTCAGGCGGTCGGTCAGGCGGTCGGTCAGGCCGTGGGGCAGGAGCGAGGTCACGAGCGGCCTCCGTAGAGCACGCCGGCCGCGAGCCGCAGCTTGACCGGGTCGGGGACCCGGACACGGGTCCGCCGGATCCGGGCGGCCGGGGTGGCGCGGAGACGGGTGGCGAGYTCGGCGAAGGTCGCGTGCGCGAGCTGGACCGCCCGGCGGCTGCCGGCCGGGAGGGCCGGGATGACCGCGGCGGCCGCGTCCAGGTCGGCCGCGATGTCGTCGAGGATCCGGTCCCGGTCGGCGTCGCAGAAGGCGTCGACGTCGAGGTCGGGGAAGTAGCACCGCCCCAGCGCGTCGTGGTCCTCGGCGAGGTCCCGCAGGAAGTTGAGCTTCTGGAAGGCGGCGCCGAGGCTGCGGGCGCCGGGCGCCAACCGGTCGTAGTCGGCGGACCGGTCGAGGGCCCCGTTCCCGGCGAGGAAGACCCGCAGGCACATCAGGCCGACGACCTCCGCCGACCCGTAGACGTAGCGCTCGAAGCTCTCCCGGGTGTGGACGCTCGTCTCGAGGTCCATCGCCATGGACGCGAAGAACGGGTCGATGATGTCGGCCCCGATGCCAGACCGGGTCGCCGTACGGGCGAACGCGTGGACGACGAGGTTGCCGCTGTAGCCGTGTGCCAGCGCGTGGCGTACGTCGTCGTGGAGCCAGGTCAGCATCGTGGTCCGCGCCTCGACACCCACGGCGGGGTCGGGGTTGTCGACGATCTCGTCGGCGACCCGGACCAGGGCGTAGACGTTGCGCACCTCGGTGCGCACCGGCTCGGCGAGGAGACGCGACGCCAGTCCGAAGGAGCTGGAGAACACGCGGATGACCGACGCGGCACTGTCCTCCGCGACCGAGTCGTAGGGGGTGTCGACGGGGCGCCGGCTCACGAGGAACGAGCTCATGCCGCGACCTCGCTGCCGTCGGCGAGCACCGGCGTGCGCGGGGTCACGGTGGCCAGCAGGGCGGCCGAGAGGCCCAGCTCCTCGAGCACCGACCGGGCGGCGGCGTGGTGGGCGGCGGCGAGCTCCTCGACGTACCGGCGCGACCCGGAGGTGGTGAGCAGCCGTCGGACCTCCGCGAGCTCGTCGTCACCGAGGTCGCGACCGACGAACGTCCTGATC
>NZ_JBFUMD010000404.1:0-3666 GCF_054049555.1 Nocardioides sp. P5_C9_2 | reverse complement strand
CGTTGAACTCGCCGTCGCCGTCGAAGTCGTAGCGGTCCCACTCGTCGAACTGGGTGAGGTAGGCGTCGATCTGGGCCGGCGTCTGGCCGGCGGCGAGCTGCGCCTGGTACCAGGAGTCGGCGGAGTCGTTGATGAAGGCCCACGAGCCGCCGGTGTCCTCGACCGCGTTGTCGCCGTACGTCGAGGCGTTGCCGGGGACGGTGACCCAGTCGGTCACCGTGTTGKTCGCCGTGTAGCGCCCCGAGGAGAGCTGCGAGTAGTAGTTCTTGAAGGACTCGCCGTCGCCGTTGAACATCTCCTCGAAGTGACCCTTGCTGAAGTCGGAGACCCAGTAGGTGGAGTTGTCGGTGGTGCGGTCGGGCTCGGGGATGGTGTTGTGCAGTGGGCCGGGGGTGGTGCCGAGCTTGCCGGAGCCGGAGTCGCCGAACTCGGAGAGGATCGTGAAGATCCGGTCCTCCTTGTCGAGCGGGAACTCCACGTAGGTGTCGGCGCCGAGAGAAGCGACGGCCCCGCCGCCCGGCTGCTCCTCGAGCGTGGTGCTGCCGTTCTGCAGCATGGCGAGCGCCTTGACCTTGAGTCGCTGCTGCTTCTTGGTGTGCGGGCCCGGCCGGTTGTCCGAGCGGTGGCTGGCCGCCGGGCCGTTGTCGGTGCCGCGGTCGGGGGATGCGGTCGCCGGTGCGCCGGTGACGGTCGCCGCCATCGTCGCGGTGACCGCGAGGGCGGTGCTCCCCGTGAGGAGCCGTCGGGTGAGGGAGTTCAAGGTGGGAGCCTTCCCGGAGGGGGGTTGGGGGATGGGTCCGGGTCCTGGCGAGAACGCAGATCACGCGGCCGCACCCCGCCCGGACGGGAATTCTTCAACTTGCAGACCTTCGCCCACGGATGCCGTCCTGACAAGACCCGTGCGGCAGATCGYGGGTCCCACGTGATCGTCCGGATGCCGGGACGTGGCGGGCCGGCGACCGGGCCGCGGGGAACATGGACGAGGTCGCAGGCGTTGCCCCGACGTCCCGCGAGAACTGCCGAAGCCCTAGGAGTACGCCGTGTCGTTCGCCCCGCTCGTCGAGCCTGCCGCCGAGCTCACCATCGACGAGGTGCGCCGCTACAGCCGGCACCTGATCATCCCGGACGTGGGCATGAGCGGCCAGAAGCGCCTCAAGAACGCCAAGGTCCTCGTGATCGGCGCCGGCGGCCTCGGCTCGCCCGCCCTGCTCTACCTGGCCGCGGCCGGGGTCGGCACCCTCGGCATCGCCGAGTTCGACGAGGTCGACGAGTCCAACCTGCAGCGGCAGATCATCCACGGCCAGTCAGACATCGGTCGGCCCAAGGCGGAGTCCGCGCGCGACTCCATCACCGAGACCAACCCGCTGGTCCACGTCGTGGTGCACAACGAGCGCCTCGACAACGACAACGTCAAGCAGGTCTTCGAGGGCTACGACCTGATCGTCGACGGCACCGACAACTTCGCGACCCGCTACATGGTCAACGACGCGGCCTACTTCCTCGGGATCCCCTACGTGTGGGGCTCGATCTACCGCTTCGACGGCCAGGCGTCGGTCTTCGCGCCGATGCTCGGCGAGGACCTGCCCTGCTACCGCTGCCTCTACCCGGAGCCGCCGCCGCCCGGGATGGTCCCCAGCTGCGCCGAGGGCGGCGTGCTCGGCGTGCTGTGCGCCAGCATCGGCGCCATCCAGGTCAACGAGGCCATCAAGCTGCTCACCGGCATCGGCGACCCGATCGCCGGCAAGCTGATGATCTACGACGCCCTGGAGATGGAGTACCGCAAGCTCCGGGTCCGCAAGGACCCGAACTGCGCGCTCTGCGGCGAGAACCCGACCGTCACCGACCTCATCGACTACGACGCCTTCTGCGGCGCGGTCTCCGACGAGGCGGCCGAGGCCGCCGCCGGGTCGACGATCTCCGTCAGCACCCTCGAGCAGATGCTCAAGGAGCGCGAGGCCGGCGAGCGTGACTTCGTGCTCGTCGACGTGCGCGAGCCCAACGAGTACGAGATCAACCGGATCCCCGGCTCGGTGCTGATCCCCAAGGGCGAGTTCCTCAACGGCAACGCCCTCGGCGCCCTTCCCGGCGACAAGCAGATCGTCATGCACTGCAAGTCCGGCGTCCGCTCGGCCGAGACGCTCGCCATCGTCAAGGGTGCGGGCTACGCCGACGCCGTGCACGTGGGCGGCGGAGTGGTGGCCTGGGTGTCGCAGATCGACCCCAGCCAGCCGGCGTACTGACGCTCCACCCGACCAGCGAGGCGTAACCCTGCGGGGTCACGCCTCGTTTGGCGTCTGGGACCGGCGGTCCTGTCTCGTGGGGGACAGGGCCGTCGGTCGTCTCGTTGCGAACGGCGACCGGGCGGCGGTCGGGCCGTCTAGGGTCGTCGCCATGAGGAGGCCCGCAGTCGTCGCCACGCTGGCCGTCGCGGGGATGAGCCTGCTCGTGGTGCTGGCGGTCTGGGCGGCGCTCATCGGGCCCCAGCAGGTCTTCACCGGCGACGGACCCGAGAAGCGCCCCGAGTCGTCGGTCACGACCGAGGACGCCCCCATCGACACCGTCGGCACGACCCGCGAGGACGTCGAGCAGTCGGACCCGCCCACCTGGGTCCGGATCCTGCTGAACGTCGTGGGCGGCGCCATCCAGCTGGTCGCCTTGGCGGGGATGCTGCTCATCGCCTACCTGCTGCTCCGGCGCGCCCACACCGCCTGGGCGCTGCGGCGCGTCCACGAGGACGTGGCGACCGGTGAGTTCGAGGCCCTCGACGACCGGCGGCGGATCGCCGAGGCGATGGCGCAGGACGGTGCCGAGCAGGTCCGGCTCCTCGAGGAGGGGGAGCCGCGCAACGCGATCGTCGAGTGCTGGCACCGGTTCGAGGTGCAGGCGGAGCGGGCCGGGCTGGGGCGACGACCCTCCGAGACGTCCTCCGAGCTCGCGCTGCGGATGCTGGATGCCGCGGACGTGGACCGGGCCGCGGTGACGCGGCTGCTCGAGCTCTACCGGGAGGCCCGCTTCAGCGGTCACGAGGTCGACGAGGAGGCGCGTCGGGACGCGCTCGACGCCCTGGCCCGCATCCGCGCCGGATCCGCGAGGGTGCGATGACCGACCCGCTGCGTCGCGCCTGGGTGGCCCGGGCGGCCCTCCTCGTCGCGATCATCGCCGTCGGACAGGTCGCGCTGACGCTCCTGGACTTCGGGCCGCGGCTGCTCGGCTGGGCGCTGCTGATGACGACCGTCGCAGCCCTGGTGTGGCTGCTCCTGGACGCCAACCAGACCCGGCCGGCCGACTGGATCGACAGCCGCCCGCCCCTCGTGCGGCCCGACGACGGCGAGGAGTCGTCGTACCACCGGATCCTCCGGAGCCACCTGGACTCCCGCGAGCCGGGTCCGGCGCTGCGTCACCGGTTGGTCGCCCTGGCACGGACCCGCGATCCCGGGTTGACCGACCCCGACCTGCGCGAGCTCGCACAGCTTCCCGTCCGCCGGCTCTCGCCGGCGGAGATCGACCACTACCTGACCAGGATCGAGGCCCTCCGTGACCGCTGACCCCGTGAGCCCCGCCCCCGCGACCGACGCGCACCTCAGCACCGCCGACGCCACCCGACAGGCAGCCGAGGTGCTGTACAGCGTCGGCCGGGCCCTCGTGGGCAAGCAGCACGCGCTGAGC
>NZ_JBFUMD010000403.1:0-3671 GCF_054049555.1 Nocardioides sp. P5_C9_2 | reverse complement strand
TCACCCGCGCGTGCAGGGCGAGCGCCTCGGTGAGGGTCGACTTGCCCGCGTCGGGGTGGCTGATGACGGCGAACGTACGGCGGGGGCGATTGTCGGGCACCGATCGAATCTACCGGGACGAGGCCCGGACCCGTGCTTCCGCGGCGGTGGTCTCCTCGTCGTACGCCGCCGGCCGGGGCAGGGCGTGCGGCTCGACGCCGCCCTCCAGGGCGATGACGGGCAGGACCCGGTCCAGCCACGCCGGCAGCCACCAGTTGGCCCTGCCCAGCAGGGACATGGTCGCCGGCACCAGGACCATGCGGACCACGGTGGCGTCGATGAGGATCGCGGTGGCCAGCCCCAGGCCGAGCATCTTCAGCGACGGCACCGGGCTGGCGACGAAGCTGAGGAAGACCGCGACCATGATGAGGGCGGCGGACGTGATCACCCGTCCGGTGCCGGCGAGCCCGCGGGCGACCGACTCGGCGTTGTCGCCGGTGCGGTCGTACTCCTCGCGGATCCGGGAGAGCAGGAACACCTCGTAGTCCATGGAGAGCCCGAACAGGATCGGGAACATGATCACCACGATGACCGAGGTGATCGGCGTCGGCCCGGCCAGGCCCAGGAGCTCGGCGCCCCAGCCCCACTGGAAGACCGCGACCAGGACGCCGTACGCCCCGGCGATGGACAGCAGGTTCATCACGGCCGCCTTGAGGGGCACCGCGATCGAGCGGAAGACCAGCATCAGGAGCAGGAACGACACCCCGATCACCGTGCCGATGAAGATYGGTAGCTTGGCGTTGAGCTGGTCGTTGAGGTCGTCGGTCGTGGCCGTGATCCCCGAGACGTAGACGTTGTCCGGGACGACGTCGCGGACACGCTGGATCGTCGCCGAGGTGTCGGCGTCGGCAGGACCGGTGGTCGGGGTCGCGGTCAGGACCACGGTGTCGCCCCGTGGGGAGACGAGCGGCCCGCCGACCGAGGCGATCCCGGGGACGGCGGCGATCTCCGCGGCCACCGCGGGGAGGTCGGCCGCCCCGGCACCGCTCTCGCCGAGGTCGGTGATGACCATGAGCGGTGCGTTGACCCCGATGCCGAAGCCCTCCGCCAGGAGGTCGTACGCCTGTCGATGGGTCGTCTCGGCGGGGGCGTCGCCGGCCGCGGGGAAGCCGGTCTGCATCCAGAACGCGGGGGCCGCGATCGCCAGCAGGGCTGCGGTGGAGGCCAGCAGGTAGGGCCAGGGGCGAGCCGAGACCCGGTGGCCGAAGCGCCACCATGCGGTGTCCTCGGCGGACGTGGCGGAGGCGCGGCGACGCCCGATGCGGCCCTTGTCGATGCGGTCGCCCAGCAGGGCCAGGAAGGCGGGGAGGAGGGTGATGGCGGCGGCCACGGCGAGGAGCACCATGAGGGAGGTGGCCAGCCCGATCGAGGTCAGCACGCCGAGCCCGATGGTGGCCAGCGAGGCCGTGGCGATGACGACGGTGCCCCCGGCGAACACGACCGCCGTGCCGGAGGTGCCCATGGCATGGGCGAGGGCGCGCTGGTTGTCGACTCCCGTGGCCCGGCTCTCGCGGTACCGGGACACGACGAACAGGGCGTAGTCGATGCCCACGCCGAGGCCGACCAGCCCGGCGACGGGGATGGCCGACGGTGACACGTCGATGACGGCGGCCAGGATGCCGATGCCCCCGACGCCGGCGCCGACGGCGATGAGGGCGATCCCGATCGGCAGGACGGCCGCCACGAAGGTCCCGAAGACCAGGAGCAGCACCATGAGGGCGACCAGGRGGCCGATCCCGACGTGCCCCGAGCTGTTGGCCGCGGCGTTGAGGAAGACGGCGTCGCCGCCGAGCTCGACCCGGACGCCCGGCTCGCCCATGGCCGAGACGGAGTCGGCCAGGCTGGTGAACGCCGGCTTGCCCATCTCCCGCTCGGGCACGTCGAGGGTGATGCGGGCATACCCGATGCGCCCGTCGGGCGACACGGTGCCCGTCGTGAACGGGTCGGTCACCGTGGCGACGTGGTCGAGCCCGGAGACGTCGGCCAGCACCGAGTCGACGCCGGCACGCTGGGACTCGAGGGTGGCGCCCTCGTCGGCAGCGAGGACGACGAGCGCGGAGCCCAGCGCCGCGTCGGGGAACTCGTCGGCGAGCAGCGCCGAGGCGCGCTCGCTCTCGCTGCCCCGCGCGGAGAAGTCGTCGACGAAGGTGCCCCCGCCGGTGGCGGCGAGGAGCAGGACGGTGGCGAGGACGAGCATCCAGCCGGTCATGGTGCGCCATGGGTGCCTCGCGCTCGCCATGGCGACAGCTCGGGTGAACCTGTTCATGGTGGTCTGCCTCTCGGGAGTGGGGTCCCGGTGGTGGGCCCTGGAGTCGTGAAGCTAGGCAGCGATGTGGTGAGCGGTCGTCACCACACGTGGTGAGCGGGAGGATGATGGGCCCGTGGCCGTCGCCCTCGTCGAGACCAAGTTCTTCCTCCCGCAGGCTCGCCCCGACCTCGTGGCCCGTCCCCGGCTGGAGCAGGGCGCCCTCGCGGGCCGGACCCGGTTGACGCTGGTGTCGGCGCCGGCCGGATTCGGGAAGACGACCCTGCTGGCGACCTGGCTGGCGAGGCAGGCCGCCGGCGCGGGGTCCCCGCCACGAATCGCCTGGGTGTCCCTGGACGGGTCCGACTCCCGGGCCGAGGTCTTCTGGAGCTACGTGCTGACGGCGCTCGAACGCGCCGCGCCCGGCTCCGCCGGCGCCGGTCTGGCGCTGCTCGAGTCCGGGCAGCCGATCGAGACCGTGCTGACCGCCGTCCTCAACGAGCTGAGCGTCCTTCCCGGCGACCTGACCCTCGTCCTCGACGACTACCACCTCGCCGAGGCACCCGCCGTGCAGCCCGGCATGGCGCTGCTGCTCGAGCGGCTCCCGCCGCAGGTGAGCCTGGTCATCGGCACCCGCGCGGACCCGGCGCTGCCCCTGGCCCGGTTGCGTTCCCGGGGGGAGCTGACCGAGGTCCGCGCGGCCGACCTCCGGTTCACCGAGGACGAGACGGCCCGCTACCTGGCCACGGCCACCGGTCTCGACCTGGACGCGGCCGACGTCGCCGCGCTCGGGGCCCGTACCGAGGGCTGGATCGCCTCGCTCCAGCTCGCCGCGCTCTCGCTGCGGGGCCGTGACGACGCGTCGTCGTTCATCGCCGGCTTCGCGGGGGACGACCGGTACGTCGTCGACTACCTCGTCGAGGAGGTCCTCGACCGCCAGTCCGCCGACGTCCGCGGGTTCCTCCTGGACACCGCGATCCTCGAGCAGCTCACCGGACCGCTCTGCGACGCCGTCACCGGGACCACCGGGAGCGCGCAGGTGCTCGACCTGCTCGAACGACGCAACCTCTTCGTGGTGCCCCTCGACGACCGGCGCCAGTGGTACCGCTACCACCACCTCTTCGCCGACGTCCTGCGCGCCCACCTGCTCGTCGAGCATCCCGGGCGCGTCGCCGGGCTGCACCGCCGGGCGAGCGACTGGTACGACGCGGCCGGACGGCCCGTCCCGGCGGTGCGTCACGCCCTCGCGGCGGGGGACGTGGACCGGGCGGCCGACCTGGTCGAGCTGGCCGTCCCGGAGCTGGCCCGGGAGCGGCGGGAGGTCGTCATCCGGGGCTGGGTCGACGACCTGCCGGCCACGGTGCTGCGCAACCGTCCGGTCCTGGCC
>NZ_JBFUMD010000402.1:0-3677 GCF_054049555.1 Nocardioides sp. P5_C9_2 | reverse complement strand
GGCGGGTGGGCTACCCGTTCCGGGTGCTGCTCGTGGTGCTGACGCTGCCGTTCCACGCCTTCCTCGGTGTCACGATCATGGGCCAGACGACGGTGATCGGGGCGTCGCACTACGCGGCCCTGCGCGAGGGGCCGATGGGGGTGTGGTTGCCGCCGGCACTGGAGGACCAGCACGTCGCCGGCGGGATCCTGTGGGCCTCCGGGGACCTGATCGGGCTGGTGTTCTTCGGGGTGCTCTTCGTCCAGTGGGTGCGCTCCTCGCACAAGGAGGCCGCGCGGGAGGACCGGCGGCTCGACCTGCTCGAGGCGCGCGCGGCCCGCAGTGCGGCGTCGGCCGATGGTTGAGGAGGGCGTCCTGCGTCCGTCTCGCAACCGTCCCGATACGATGCCGACGTGACTCAGACCACGTCCGACCGCAAGCCGCTGAAGGTGCTCGTCTACAGCGACGACGTCGACACCCGGCAGCAGGTCATCCTCGCGCTGGGGCGCCGCCCCCACCCCGACCTGCCCGAGCTGCAGTACATCGAGGTGGCCACCCAGCCGGTGGTCCTCCAGAACATGGACGCCGGGGGCATCGACCTGGCGATCCTCGACGGCGAGGCCACGCCCTCCGGGGGCATGGGGATCGCCAAGCAGCTCAAGGACGAGATCTTCCAGTGCCCGCCCGTGATGGTGCTGACCGGCCGCCCGCAGGACGCCTGGCTGGCCACGTGGTCGCGCGCCGAGGCGGCCGTGCCGCACCCGATCGACCCGGTGCAGCTCGCGGAGGCGGTCATCTCACTGCTGCGCCCCCGCGTGCCCGCCACGTCCTGACCCCACCATCATGGTGGCCATGTCCTCCGGCTCGACTCCCGTCCCCACCTGGCCCGACGTCCTCACCACGCTCGTCGCGGGCACGGACCTGACGGCCGAGCAGGCGCGCTGGGCGATGGACCAGGTGTTCGCCGGCGAGGCCACGCCTGCGCAGATCGCTGGCTTCCTGGTGGCGCTGCGCGCCAAGGTCGAGACGGTCGACGAGGTGTCGGGCATCGCCGACGCGATGCTCGCCGCCGCCAACCCGATCTCCGTGCCGGGGCGCCTGCTCGACATCGTCGGCACCGGGGGAGACCGGTCGATGTCGGTCAACATCTCCACCATGGCCGCCATCGTGGCCGCCGGGGCCGGGGCCACCGTGGTCAAGCACGGCAACCGCTCGGCGTCGTCCAAGTCCGGCTCGGCCGACGTGCTGGAGGCGCTGGGCATCCGGCTGGACCTGCCGGTGTCCCGGGTCGCAGAGATCGCCGGCGAGGCCGGGATCACGTTCCTGTTCTCCGCGGCCTTCCACCCGGCGATGCGGCACGCCGCCGTCCCGCGTCGCGAGCTGGGGATCGCCACGACCTTCAACCTCCTCGGTCCGCTGACCAACCCGGCCCGCCCCGACGCCCAGGCCATCGGGTGTGCGGACCCGCGGATGGCACCGGTCATGGCCGGGGTGCTCGCCGGCCGCGGCGTCGACGCGTGGGTATTCCGCGGGGACGACGGGCTCGACGAGCTCACCACCACGACGACGTCGACCCTGTGGTCGGTGCACGCGGGCGCGGTGTCGACCCACACGGTCGACCCCGCGACGTACGGGCTGGCGCTGGCGACCACCCACGACCTGCGCGGCGGCGACGCGGCGCACAACGCCGACGTCGTACGACGCGTTCTGGCGGGGGGCCGTGGGCCGGTGCACGACGCCGTCGTCCTCAACGCGGGAGCGGCGCTCGCTGTGTACGACGCCCCCGGGGCGCCGATCTCTGATGCACTCTTTGCGGGCATCGAGCGCGCGTCCRCGGCGATCGAGGCGGGGCACGCGCAGGCCGCCCTCGACCGCTKGGTCGAGGCGTCCGCGCGCTAGCTGCTCAGGCGTAGAAGCCGTAGGCGATCGCGTACGCGTTGACGACGATCAGGACGGCGAACATCGAGCCGATGATGCGGTTGTCGTTGAGCCAGGCGATGGGGAACACGAACACTCCTCGAGTTGGCGTGGGTGATCGCCTACCCGAGGTCGTTGAACGTCAAACCTCGCCGCGTGTCGCGCGGGTCACTCAGAGGGCGAGGACCCAGGAGTCGCCGTCGCGCTCGAAGCCGAGGCGGTCGTAGTAGGGCCCGACCATGGTGGGTGAGGTGACGACGCGGCGGTAGCCGTGCTCGGCGAGCATGCCGCTGCGGCGCCAGACGAACTCGCCCGGGGAGAAGTCGCGGTAGCGCGGGGTGACGTAGTCGAGGAGCACGTGGGCCGTGTCGCCGTCGGCGGCCAGCAGCACCACGCCCACCGTCTCGTCGTCGCGCTGGACCAGGAAGGCGTCCTGCTCCGGGGCCGAGGGGTCGTGCACGAACTCGGGGTTGAAGCGCAGGATGTCCTGGCCGTGCACGCGCAGCACGTGCCGCAGGTACTCGTCGTCGCCCCGGACCTCGAGCACCTGGAAGGCCGCCTCGTCGTGGCGGTCGCGCAGCAGCTGCACGATGAACCACACGTTGATGGCGCACAGCACGGCGTTCATGCCGACCATCGGCCACACGCCGACGAAGGCGTTGAAGGCGACGAGGATGACGCACGCGGCGAGGTTGAGCACCCGGAAGCGCAGCACCCTCGACTGGAGCAGGGAGTAGACGAGCAGGGCACTCCCGCCCCAGCCGAGGATGTCGAGCCAATGGTCTTCGAGCCAGTTCACCGGGGGAGGCTACTGCCCGGCGCGGGTGACTGGTGATTCAGCGCATCACCGGACGACGTAGAGCTTGGTGATCTTGGACTTGGAGCCCGTGGTCGACCCGTTGCCGAGGTAGACCGCCTTGATCTTGTGCTTGCCCTTTTTGAGCTTGGTCAGCTTCCACGCGAGCTTGCCGTCCCTGGTGCTGACGAGGGTGAGGGTCTTGAGCTTCTTGGCGCCGTCGAAGATCGCGATAGGGCCAGTGGGTCCAGGCACCCCAGGAACCGTGACAGTGATCCCGATCTTGACTCGCTTGCCAGGCTTGGCCCTCGTCGTGGACAAAGCGATGGACGTTGTCGACGTCATCCTCGCGACGGCCACGGCCGCGGAGCTGGACGCTCCCTCGTTGAATCCAGTCGTGCTGGCGAGGACTGTCACTGAGATGCTCTTGCCCGCGTCCTCCACGCTGAGGCGATAAGAACTGCTGGTGGCATTCGGGATCGGTGCCCCCGAACGCAGCCACTGGTACCCGTACTTGGTGGCAGCGGGCGCCCACGTGCCGGTGGTGGCTGTCAGAGTGTTTCCTACCGCGGCGGTTCCGGAGATCGACGGCATGGCTGTGTTCTGAAGCGCGCCGCCGGCTGTGCCGCTGATCTCGTTGCTGACCGACAAACCGATGGAGTAGCCGGGCTTGGTTCCGGTCACGCGCAGCGTGATCGCCTTCGTGTAGTCCTGCACCGTCAACGTGTAGCTCGTCCCTGTGGCGCCGGTGATGGCACTTCCTCCGCGCAGCCACTGATAGGTGACTTGCACGTCCGGCTGGTTCCATGTCGGTGGGACGCTGGTCAGCGTCTTGCCGACTGCAGAGCTGTCAGGGGCGGCGATCTGCGTTGGGGAAGCCGCACGGAGGCCCGTGTCGACCGTGAACGTCCAGGACGGGCTGGCGCCGATCTCCTTGCCTGCCACGTCGAGTGCCTTGACGCCCCACGCGTAGGTGCCGTTGGCC
>NZ_JBFUMD010000401.1:0-3704 GCF_054049555.1 Nocardioides sp. P5_C9_2 | reverse complement strand
GCTCCCTGACGCCGAGGCGCTCGCCGTGGCCGACTCTGCGCTGCGCGCCGGCGAGGCCGCGCTCCTGGCGGAGGTGGCCGCACGCGTGAGGGGCACCGGCAGCCACCACGTCCGCGCGATCGCTGCGGCCGCGCGGGCCGGCGCCGCCAACCCGTTCGAGTCCGCCCTGCGCGCGATCGCCCTCACCGTGCCCTGGCTCTCGGTCGAGCCCCAGGTGGTGATCGCCGCGCCGCACGTGTGGGCCCGCCCCGACCTGGTCGACGTACGCCGGATGCTGGTCGTCGAGGCCGAGTCCTACGAGTGGCACGGCAACCGGGCAGGGTTCCGCAAGGACGTCCGGCGCTACACGCTGCTCGTGGCCGACGGGTGGACCGTGCTGCGCTTCACGTGGGAGGACGTCGTCCTGCGTCCCGACTGGGTACGCCGCGTGCTCACCCGGGCGGTCCGGCGCGAAGACACGCGGACACAACTGTCCGCGGGACCCGGTGCTGCCGCCTGACGGCAGCACCGGGAGCGGGGTTGTGTCCGCGTGTCTCCGGGGTGCTCGGTGCGGAGCCGGGGGCTGCTACCGGACCGCGGGCGCCCCGACGACCTGCGGCTCGTCGTCGTAGGCGTCCGCTCCGTGGTCGTCGACCATCGTGGTCTCGTCGAAGCGGTCCTCCCCGGCCAGCACCCGGTCGAGCTGGGCGCGGTCGAGCGTGTCGGTCCACTGACCGATCAGGATCGTGGCGACCGAGTTGCCGGCGAAGTTGGTCACCGCACGGGCCTCGGACATGAAGCGGTCGATGCCGACGATGAGGCCGACGCCGTCGAGCAGCTCGGGGCGGTGCGAGGACAGGCCGCCGGCCAGCGTAGCCAGGCCGGCGCCGGTGACACCGGCGGCGCCCTTGGAGGCGATGATCATGAACAGCAGCAGCGAGAGCTGCTCGCCGATGCTCAGCGGCTGGTCGAGCGCGTCGGCGATGAAGATCGAGGCCATCGTCAGGTAGATCGCGGTGCCGTCGAGGTTGAACGAGTAGCCGGTCGGGACGACGACACCCACGGTGGTCTTCTCGACGCCCGCGTGGTTCATCTTGGCGATGAGGCGCGGCAGCGCCGACTCGGAGGAGGACGTGGAGACGATCAGCAGGAACTCGCGGCCGAGGTACTTGAAGAGGCTGAGGATGTTGACGCCGGTGACCAGCTTGAGGAGGGTGCCGAGCACGAGGAACACGAACAGGAAGCACGTGATGTAGAAGGCCACCATGATGGTGGCGAGGCTCTTGAGGGCGTCCACACCGGTCTCGCCGACCACGGCCGCGATGGCGGCGAACGCGCCGACCGGGGCGGCCCACATGATCATCGACAGCACCCGGAAGACCAGGCGCTGCAGGTGGCCGATGCCGGTGAGGATCGGCCGGCCGGCGCGGCCCATCGACTGCAGGGCGAACCCGACGAGCAGCGAGACGAGGAGGGTCTGGAGGACCTCGCCGGAGGTCAGGGCGGACAGCAGCGAGTCGGGGACGATGCCGGTGATGAACTCGGTGGTCGAGCCGTGCGCGGCCGCGGCCTGCTCCTGGCCGACCCCGGCGACGTCGTCGGAGAGGTGGAGCCCCTCGCCCGGGTCGATGAGGTTGCCGACGAGCATGCCGAYGCCGAGGGCGATGGTCGACATGGTCAGGAAGTAGGCGAGCGCGAGGCCACCGACCTTGCCGACGCTGGCCGCGCTGCGGACCGACCCCACGCCCAGGACGAGCGTGCAGAAGATGACCGGCTGGATCATCATCTTGATGAGTCCGACGAACGTCGTGCCGATCCACTTCAGGCCCACGGCGAACTCGGGGAAGACGAGGCCGACGACGGCCCCCAGGACGACGGCGACGATCACCGCGACGTAGAGGTAGTGGGTGCGGTCGCGCTTGACCGTCGTCCCCTGGGTGGTTGTGCTCATGGTTCCTCCGACTCCGTGCTGCTGATGAGAGCGGGCCTGTGCCCTGCGCCACATCCTGTGGTGCCTTGTGATGGTCGTCACCCTTGTGGTCGTTGAGTTCACGCCGGGGCGATCGGGCCGCCGTACGTCGTCGCACCCGGTCCGGAGTGCGGCAGAATGCCGGCATGCCCCCCGCCGCGGCGCCACGTCGGGAGAGCCCGGTCGCTCGCCAGATCCTGCTGCTCCAGGTGCTGGTCGTGCTCGTCCTGGTGGCCACCGCCACCGCCCTCGCGACCTTCGACGCGCGGCGTGACACCCGGGACTCGGCGCGCGAGGAGGCGGTGACCGTGGCGGTCTCGGTCGCCGACTCCCCCACCGTCGCCGAGGCGCTGCGCACCCCGGACCCGACCACGACGCTGCAGCCCTTCGCCGAGGCCGTGCGGGCCGACACGGCGGTGGACTTCGTCGTCATCATGGGCCTGGACCGTCGCCGCTACACCCACCCGACCACCTCGCTCATCGGCCAGAAGTTCGTGGGCGACCTCGGGGGCGCTCCCCGCGGCGAGGTCTTCACCCAGGAGTACGTCGGCACGCTGGGGCGCTCGATCCGCTCCGTCGTGCCCGTCCGCGACGACGGCCGGGTCGTGGCCCTGGTGTCCGTGGGCATCACGCTCGACCGCGTCGACGAGCAGCTGCGGCACGACCTGCCCGGCATCCTGGTCGCGGGACTCGGGGCCCTGGCGGTGGGCCTCTGCGGCGCCTGGCTGATCAGCCGGCGGCTGCGGCGCCAGACCCACGGTCTCGGCGAGCGGGAGATCACCCGCATGTACGAGTACTACCGCGCCGTGCTCGCCGCCGTGCGCGAGGGGCTGGTGCTGGTGGACACCCGCGGCGAGGTGCAGCTCGTCAACGACGAGGCCCGCCGCCTGCTGGGGCTGCCCGAGGACGTCGTCGGTCAGTCGCTCGCGGACCTCGGGCTGCCCCCGGGCCTGGTCGCCGCGGCGGCGAGCGACTCACCCCAGCCCGACACGATCTACGTGCTGGGCGAGCACGTGCTGCTGATCAGCTCGGCCCCCGCCTTCTGGGAGGGCGACGAGGTCGGCGCGGTCGTCACGCTGCGCGACCGCACCGAGCTCCAGGCGGTGACCGGCGAGCTCGACGTGGTCCGCGGCCTCACCGAGTCGCTGCGCGCGCAGAACCACGAGGCCGCCAACCGGCTGCACACCGTGGTCTCCCTCATCGAGATGGGTCGCTCCGAGCGGGCTGTCGACTTCGCCACCGAGGAGCTGCGCTTCGCCCAGGAGCTCGCCGACCAGGTGGTGGGCGCGGTCCAGGAGCCGGTGCTCGCCGCGCTCCTGCTCGGCAAGACCGCCGAGGCCGCCGAGCGCGGCATCGACCTCGTCGTGGACGGCGAGGTGGTCGCCGAGGAGCTCACCGTGCGGCCCCGCGAGCTGGTCACCGTCCTGGGCAACCTCGTCGACAACGCGATGGACGCCGTCACCGAGCAGTCCGAGCGGCGGATCCTCGTGCACGTCGAGGGCGACGCCGAGGGCGTCACGGTCGTCGTCGAGGACAGCGGCACCGGCGTCCGCCCCCAGGACGCCGAACGCGTCCTCGAGCGCGGCTGGTCGTCGAAGGCCAGCGGCGGTCGCGGCATCGGTCTCGCCCTCGTCGGACAGGTCGCGCGGCTGCACGGCGGCTCCGTCGAGGTCGAGGCCTCGCACCTCGGTGGGGCGAGGTTCACCGTCACCCTGCCCGGAGCCCCGCCCGACGTCTCGCCCGACGCCTCATCGAG
>NZ_JBFUMD010000400.1:0-3719 GCF_054049555.1 Nocardioides sp. P5_C9_2 | reverse complement strand
CTCAGGCGCAGGCCGACGCCGGGCGCCGAGCAGCCAGCAGGTGCCCGGTCACCCGCGTCCGCGGCCCGGCCCGGCTCGCCACGAGCTGACTGGCGGCGCACGACAGGCCCGGACGCTCTCTCGGTGTCGCCCGCCGCCAGTCTCAGGCGCAGCCGGACGCGGCCAGAAGGTGCCCGGTCACCCGCACCCGCGGCCACGAACTGCCCGCCACGGGCTGACTGGCGGCGCACGACACGGCCGGACGCGTTCGCGGTGTCGCCCGCCGCCAGTCTCACGCACAGCCCGACGCCGAGCGGCTAGGAACCGCCCGGCGGGTCAGAGCTTCTCGACCGGCGCGTAGCGGAGCAACAGCCGCTTGACACCCTCGGAGCCGAAGTCGATCGAGGCGACCGACTTGTCGCCGGCCCCCTCGAGGGTGACGACGGTGCCCATCCCGAACGAGTCGTGCAGCACGCGGTCGCCGGGGTCGAGCGACGGGATCTCGCGAGCCGGCTTGGCCTTGGACATCGCGTCGGCGCGGGCCGCGGCGGAGGAGAAGTTGCGACGCCCGGCGGCCGTCGGCGCACCGAGGCGGGCCGGGGAGTTGGCAGCGAGGTCGGGGCGGCCCCAGCGGGTCTGGGCCTGGGCGGTACGCCGCCAGTCGACGAGGTCGACCGGGAGCTCGTCGAGGAACCTGCTCGCCGGGTTGTGGGCGGGCGCCCCCCACGCGGAGCGCACCATCGCTCGCGAGACGTAGAGGCGCTCCCGGGCGCGGGTCACCCCGACATAGG
Source organism: Nocardioides sp. P5_C9_2 (assembly GCF_054049555.1). NCBI lineage: Bacteria > Bacillati > Actinomycetota > Actinomycetes > Propionibacteriales > Nocardioidaceae > Nocardioides > Nocardioides sp. P5_C9_2. Next base: position 2,949 of record NZ_JBFUMD010000400.1, on the reverse strand, counting down.
CCAGCCGGCGCTCCTCCTCCAGCTCGGGCTGGTCGCCGAGGGAGCGCTGGTGCGGGAAGACACCGTCCTCGAGGCCGGTCAGGAACACCACCGGGAACTCGAGGCCCTTGGCGGTGTGCAGGGTCATCAGGGTGACGACGCCGACGTCCTCGCCGTCGGGGGCGTCGGGGATCTGGTCGGCGTCGGCGACCAGGGCCACCCGCTCGAGGAAGTCGCCGAGCCCGACCGAGACGGTGCCGGCCTCGATGTCGGCCGGGTCGGCGCTGGGGCCGGGCTGCGGGTCGTCGGCGAACTCGCGGGCCACGGCCACGAGCTCGGCGAGGTTCTCCACGCGGGTGGCGTCCTGCGGGTCGTCGCTGGCCTCGAGCTCGGAGAGGTAGCCCGAGCGCTCGAGCACCGACTCGAGCACCACGTCGGGTCGCTCCCCCGCGTCGACCATCGACTGGAGCTCCTGGACCATCGCGACGAAGCCCTGGATGTTCTTGAGGCTGCGGGTCGCCAGCCCAGGCGCCTGGTCGGCACGGACCAGCGCGTCCCAGAACGTGATGCGCTCCCGCTCGGCGAGGGCCTGCACGCACGCCTCGGCCCGCTCCCCGATGCCGCGCTTGGGGGTGTTGAGGACCCGGCGCACCGAGATCTGGTCGGCGGTGTTGACCAACATCCGCAGGTAGGCCAGCGCGTCGCGGACCTCGCGGCGCTCGTAGAAGCGCACCCCGCCCACCACCTTGTAGGGCTGGCCGGTGCGGATGAACACCTCCTCGAAGACACGCGACTGCGCGTTGGTGCGGTAGAAGACGGCCACGTCGGACGGCTTGCGACCGTCGTCGACGAGCCGGTCGACCTCCTCGCTGACGAAGCGGGCCTCGTCGTGCTCGTCGTCGGCGACGTAGCCCACGATCCGCTCGCCGTCGCCGGCGTCGGACCACAGCCGCTTCTCCTTGCGGCTCGCGTTGTTGGAGATGACCGAGTTGGCCGCGGTGAGGATGGTCTGGGTCGAGCGGTAGTTCTGCTCGAGCATGATCGAGACGGCGTCGGGGAAGTCCTGCTCGAAGTCCATGATGTTGCGGATGTTGGCGCCGCGGAACGCGTAGATCGACTGGTCGGCGTCACCGACCACCATCAGCTCGCTCGGCTCCTCGCCGGGACGGTCGCCCCGCTCCGGGTCGTGGCCGCAGAGCTGGTGGATGAGGGCGTACTGCGCGTGGTTGGTGTCCTGGTACTCGTCGACCAGCACGTGGCGGAAACGGCGGCGGTAGTTCTGCCGGATGTCGGGGAACGCCTGGAACAGGTGCACGGTGAGCATGATCAGGTCGTCGAAGTCGAGGGCGTTGGCCTCGCGCAGGCGGCGCTGGTAGGCGGTGTACGCCGCGGCGTAGGCCTCCTCGAAGCCGTTGCGGGCGTCCTTGGCGGCCTCGTCGGGGTCGCGCAGCTCGTTCTTGTGGTTGCTCACCCAGTGCAGCACCGCACCCGGCTGGTGGCGCTTGGGATCGAGCTCGAGGTCCTTGAGCACCAGGGTCATCAGCCGCTTGGAGTCGGCGGCGTCGTAGATGGAGAAGTTGGACTTGAAGCCCAGCCCGCCGGTGTTGAGCGCGGTGATCTCCTTGCGCAGGATCCGCACGCAGGCGGAGTGGAAGGTGCTGACCCACATGATCCGGGCGCGCTTGCCGACGAGGTCCTCGACGCGCTCCTTCATCTCCGCGGCGGCCTTGTTGGTGAAGGTGATCGCCAGGATCGAGCCGGGGTGCGCCTTGCGCTCGGAGATCAGCCAGGCGATGCGCCGGGTCAGCACCCGGGTCTTGCCCGAGCCGGCGCCGGCGACCACCAGCAGGGGGGCACCGGCGTGCACGACCGCCGCCGCCTGGGGCTCGTTGAGACCCTCGAGCAGCTCGTCGCGCGACGGGCCGCGCCGGGTGCTGCGGGGCTCCTCGGCGGGCGGGGCGGACTCGAAGCCGGGCAGCGGGAAGGGGATGCTCATCTCGACCCCAACCCTACGTCGGGGAGGGGACAGTGCCGGCCCCTAGGAGCTGGCCAGCCCGGTGAGGTGCGTCATCCACCAGTGCCCGTCCTCGTGCGGTCGCCCCAGTCCGGGTCGTCCTGGTCGAAGCACCGGGTCACGGCCAGGTCGGCCCCGTCGTCGACGAGGTCGAAGACCGTGCCCATCCCGAGCCCCTCGGGGCCCCGCGTCTCCCCGGCGGCCCACCGCGAGACGACGCCCGAGTCGCGGTCGCGTCGCTCGGCGGCCGACGCCAGCACCGCGGCGGCGTACGGCGAGGGCATGATCGACGCCGCCAGCACCGCCGGGCGGCCGTCGTGTCAGCGCGGTCAGGCGGCGTGGGCGGGCGACCAGAAGATGGCCACCGCGATGTTGGCCACCGTCAGGAGCAGCAGGCCCACCCAGAGGCCCTGCGGGATGGAGGGCTTGCGCACGTTGGCCATGACGAGGACCAGGAGCACCAGGGCGACGGCGAACTTCACCGCGATCTTCGCGTGGTCCACCGCCGTGTCCCCCGACTCGAGCACGCCGACGAGCAGCAGGCCGGTCAGGAACGCGGTGCCGATGCCGTCACGCATGGCGGCGTTGACCGTCTTGTCGGCGTCGCGCGCCTGGACGACGAGACCGCCGAGGAGCGCGGCGAAGCCGAGGACGTGCAGGAACAGCAGGACCAGCCGGAGGGTCTCCATGGCGGCACCCTAGCGGCGGTGTGCCCTCAGGCCTTGCGCGGCTTGCGGGGCTTGGGTCGCACGACCAGGACCGGGCAGGGCGCGTAGTGCTGCACCCGCTGCGCGGTGCTGCCGACGAGCACGCTCTCGCTGAGGCCGCGGCCGCCGGCGGCCACGACGACCAGCCCGGCGCCGTACTGGGTGGCGGCCTTGATGATCTCGTTGGCCGGCGAGCCACTGCGGACACGCTGGTGGACGGTGGGCCCCCAGCCGTCGAACTCGGCGGCC
>NZ_JBFUMD010000399.1:0-3722 GCF_054049555.1 Nocardioides sp. P5_C9_2 | reverse complement strand
CGTATCACCAAGAGCTTGGAACACCCCCACCACACTGTGGTCGGGTGTGTGTGTTCCGCCAGAGTTACGGCGGCCATAGCGAAAGGGAAACACCCGGTCCCATACCGAACCCGGAAGTTAAGCCTTTCAGCGCCGATGGTACTGCAACCGAGAGGCTGTGGGAGAGTAGGACGCCGCCGGACATACATTGGGAGAGGGGCCGCCACCAGGCGGCCCCTCTTTCCCATTTCCCCACCTGTGCTCACCCGTGGTGCAGGCAGTAGCGTGGGGAAGGGTCGCCGAGGGCGACCATCAGCACGTAGCAGCACGCACGTCAGTGCGACCCACATCAGCACAGCGAGTTATCACCCCCGGAAGGACCATTGACGTGGCCGAGGATCGTCGTAGCCAGCGCCCCACCCGCAGTGGAGGCAAGCCGCCCGCGCGGGGAGGTTCCTCAGGCGGCTCGACCGGTCGCGGGGGCAAGGGATACTCCGGCGGTGAGTCGTCGAGCCGTGGGGGCCGGCCCGCTGCCGGCGGTCGCCCGGCGCAGTCACGACAGGGTGACTCGCGATCCGGTGACTCTCGCTCGAGCGACTCACGCGGCAGCGGCGACCGCAAGCCGCGCCAGAGTGACTGGAAGCGTCCTCGCGAGGAGCAGGGGCCGCGCACGGTCGCCCAGGCCGAGTACGACGGTCCGCCGCTGCCCGAGGAGATCACCGGCAAGGAGCTCGACCGCGCGATCGCGGCACAGCTCAAGGGTCTGCCCGAGAAGCTGGCGGCCCGGGTCGCCCGGCACCTGGCCGCGGCCGGGAGCCTGATCGACACCGACCCGGAGACGGCGTACCAGCACACGCTCGCGGCGCGTGCCCGCGCGTCCCGGATCGCCATCGTCCGCGAGGCGGTGGGGGAGTCGGCGTACGCCGCCGGCCACTACGCGGAGGCGCTCTCCGAGCTCCGCGCCGCCAAGCGGATGAACGGTGCGACGGACTACCTGCCCATCATGGCCGACTGCCATCGCGCCCTGGGCCAGCCCGAGCAGGCCCTCAAGCTCGCCAAGAGCCCCTCGGTGGCGAACTTCTCGTCGGACGCCAAGGCCGAGATGACCCTGGTCGAGGCGGGTGCCCGACGTGACATGGGACAGCTCGACGCCGCGCTGCGCACCCTCGAGCTGGCGCCGCTCCAGTCCAAGAGTCGCGAGTCCTGGGTCGTGCGTCTGCGCTACGCCTACGCCGACACCCTCGAGGCGGCCGGTCGCGAGTCCGACGCCCTCGCGTGGTTCCACCGCACGCACGCGGTCGACAGCAACGAGATCACCGACTCGGCGGCGCGAGCAGAGCTGCTCGAGAAGCGGATGGACTGACCTTCAGGTCGGACACGGGGCGTCTCGCTGGCATTCGCCCGCAACTTGCGTCACACTGGAGCCACTAATCACATACGTGTCACTCGACTGACTGAGAACCGCTGTGCAGACCGCTGGGGAAGGCGCACCTGGGCGCCGGTTTTCAAGGAGGTCACGGTGACCACACGCACGCACGCCCGCCCGGACGGACCCGGGACGCGGGGCATTCTCTACGTGCACTCAGCTCCCTCTGCCCTGGCCCCCCACATCGAGTGGGCGGTGGGTGGAGTCCTCGGCGTTGCCGTGAGCCTGGACTGGATCCCGCAGCCCGCCCAGCCCGGCACCTATCGCGCCGAGCTCTCGTGGAGCGGCGCGGCCGGCTCTGCGGCAGCCGTGGCCTCGGCGCTGCGGGGGTGGAACCACCTGCGCTTCGAGATCACCGAGGAGCCCACGCCCTCGAGCGAGGGGACGCGCTTCTCGTTCACGCCGGAGCTGGGCGTCTACCACGCCGTCACCGGCCTCCACGGCGACATCATGATCCCCGAGGACCGGCTCAAGGCGGCCGTCGTCAAGGCGGCGCTCGGGGAGACGACGTTGCTCAACGAGATCGACAAGCTGCTCGGCAAGCCGTGGGACGACGAGCTGGAGACCTTCCGCCACGCCGGTGACGGCGCCCCCGTCCGCTGGCTGCACCAGGTGGTCTGACCCTCGACGTGGCGAGAGTGGTCGGCCGCATGGGGGCCGACCACTCTCGCCGTACGACGGGTCGTGCTGCGGTCCCCGGGTGGAGCGTCCGCTAGAGGGGAATGTTGCCGTGGTGCCCGCGGTGCACGCCCGAGGTGTCGATCTCGTGGCGGAAGGCGGCGGCGATCGCACTCCGGGTGCGAGCGGGCTCCACCACCTCGTCGACCACCCCGATCTCGACGGCCTTGTCGACGCCGCCGGCGATGCGCTCGTGCTCGGCGGCCAGCTCGGCCTCCACCTGCGGGCGGATCTCGGGGGAGACCTCCGCCAGCTTGCGGCGGTGCAGGATCCGGATGGCGGCGACCGCGCCCATGACGGCCACCTCGGCACCCGGCCAGGCCAGGACCCGGGTCGCGCCCAGGGAGCGGGCGTTCATGGCGATGTAGGCGCCGCCGTACGTCTTGCGGGTCACCAGGGTCACCCGGGGCACGACGCACTCGCCGAACGCGTGCAGGAGCTTGGCGCCGCGGCGTACGACGCCGTCCCACTCCTGGCCGACACCGGGCAGGTAGCCGGGGACGTCCACGAGCACGATCAGCGGCACCCCGAACGCGTCGCACATGCGCACGAAGCGGGATGCCTTCTCCGCGGACAGCGAGTCCAGGCAGCCGCCGAGACGCAAGGGGTTGTTGGCGACGACGCCGACCGTGCGGCCACCGAAGCGACCCAGCGCCGTGACGATGTTGGGGGCCCAGCGGGCGTGCAGCTCCTGCATGGTGCCGTCGTCGAGGACGGCCTCGACGAGCGGGTGCACGTCGTAGGCGCGCTTCTTGGACTCGGGCAGGATCGCCTCGAGGTCCCGGTCCTCCACCGCGTCGACGTCGAGGCCGCCCTGGGCGCCGAGCAGGGTGGCGACGGTGCGGGCGCGCTCCAGTGCCTCCTGCTCCGACTCGGTGAGGATGTGCACGACCCCGGAGCGGCGGCCGTGCGGCTCGGGGCCGCCGAGGCGCAGCATGTCGACGTCCTCGCCGGTGACCGAGCGGACCACGTCGGGTCCGGTCACGAAGATGCGCCCCTCGGGCCCGAGGATGACCACGTCGGTGAGGGCCGGACCGTACGCCGCGCCCCCGGCCGCGGGGCCGAGGACGACGGAGATCTGGGGGATCGTCCCGGAGGCCTGGGTCATCACCTGGAAGATGCGGCCCACGGCGTGCAGGGAGAGCACGCCCTCGGCGAGCCGGGCGCCGCCCGAGTGCCACAGGCCGATGATCGGCACGCCGTCGGTGATGGCACGGTGGTAGGCGTCGACGACGACGCGGCAGCCCACGTCACCCATCGCGCCACCCATGACGGTGGCGTCGCTGCAGAAGGCGACCACGGCGGTGTCGTTGACCCGCCCGGTGGCCGCGAGCATGCCCGAGTCGTCGTCGGCGGTGAGCAGCTCGAGGGTGCCCTCGTCGAAGAGGGCGGTGAGCCGGTGGACCGGGTGGCGCGGGTCCTCCTCGCGCGGCAGCTTGGCGGGCTTCGCCGCGGTCGCGGTCATCACGCGCTCCCGAAGGCCACGGCCACGTTGGCGCCGCCGAAGCCGAAGGAGTTGTTGAGGGCGACGATGTCGCCGTCGGGGAGCGACCGGGCCTCGGTGGGGATGTCGAGGTCGACCTCGGGGTCCTTGTTGTCGAGGTTGATGGTCGGTGGGCTCGTGCGGTCGTGCAGGGCC
>NZ_JBFUMD010000398.1:0-3725 GCF_054049555.1 Nocardioides sp. P5_C9_2 | reverse complement strand
CCCGCGGAGAGGTAGTCGGCGAACTCCGAGATGCCGCCCTCGTGGAGGAACTTCTCCTCGACCAGCTCGGGTCCGCGTCGGTCGCGGATCACCAGCTCGAGGCCGGGGACGATGTACGACGTCTGGCGCGCCCGGCCCAGCAGGCCCTCGAACTCGACGGTCGCGTCCTTGGTGAAGATCTGCCGGTCCGGCCAGAAGTGGATCCGGGTGCCGGTCCTGCCCTTGGCGACCCGCTTGCCCTTGCGGGACATGCCGGAGCCCGGTGTGAAGGTCGCTCCGGGTCCGTCGCCGTCGAAGGTGCCCGGCACGCCGCGCTGGAACGAGATGCCCTGCTGGGAGGGCGAGCGGTCCACGTCGATGTCCATCCGCGACGAGAGGGCGTTGACGACCGAGAGGCCCACCCCGTGCAGGCCGCCGGTCGCGACGTACGAGCCGCCGCCGAACTTGCCGCCCGCGTGCAGCTTGGTGGCCACCACCTCGACGCCCGGGAGCCCGGTCTTGGGCTCCTTGTCGGTGGGGATGCCGCGGCCGTCGTCGTGGACCTCCACGGACCCGTCGGGGTGCAGCGTCACCTCCACGCGGTGCGCCACGCCGGCGAGCGCCTCGTCGACGCCGTTGTCGATGATCTCCCACAGGCAGTGCATGAGCCCGCGGGTGTCGGTCGACCCGATGTACATGCCGGGCCGCTTGCGCACCGCCTCCAGGCCCTCGAGGACGAGGAGGTGCGCTGCGTTGTAGGTGTTGTCCGCCGGTGCTGCCACAAGGGAAGAACCTACCCGCGACACGCCGTGGGACGACGCAGGGCACGCTGCCACGCAACCGTCCGGGGCACGGCTAGCGTCGTACCTCACACCGAGGGACGCACGAACGCGTCGTCCCCCGGTGCGGACAAGCACCACGGCGCAGCCACATCAGTGCAAGGATGGACGAGTCAGTACCGAACCACCTGCGGGGAATCTTTTCCCCGGGGGCTACGTTGGGCCAGACACCGATGGAGAGAAAAGAGGCCGATGTGACCACTGCCATTGCCCCCCAGCCCGCCGCCCTGACGGCAGGCGACCGCTGCGACCGCTGCGGTGCCCAGGCCTACCTGCGGGTGGAGCTCCAGACCGGTGGCGAGCTGCTGTTCTGCGCCCACCACGCCCGGGAGCACGGCGACAAGCTGCGAGAGGTGGCCTCGACCGTGCAGGACGAGACCCACAAGCTCTCGGCGAGCCCCGCCACCACCGAGGACTGAGCGCCTCCGACCCCAGACCACCACAGCGGCCCCGGACCTCGTGTCCGGGGCCGCTCCTCATTTCGCTCGCCGCGTGCCCGGTCGCTCGACGGCTGTGGAAGGCTCCGGCGGGTGACCCCCCTCGAAGTCCTGATCGCGATCCTCATCGGCGTCGGTGTGATCGGCATCATCGTGCCTGTCCTTCCGGGCTCGATCCTGGTCCTCGGCGCGATCCTGGTCTGGGCCAGCGAGGTGGGGACGTCGCGGGCCTGGATCGTGTTCGCCGTCGCTGCGACGTTCCTCGTGACGGGCGCGGTGGTGAAGTACGTCCTGCCGGGCCGTCGCCTCCAGACGGCGGGGGTCCCCCGCTCGACGCTGCTGGCCGGCGCGCTGCTCGGCTTCGTCGGCTTCTTCGTGGTGCCGGTGGTCGGGCTGGTCCTCGGCTTCGTGCTGGGCATCTACGTCGCCGAGCGGCACCGGCTCGGGGCGCGTGCCGCCTGGCCGGCCACCGTGCACGCGCTCAAGGCCGTGGGCATCTCCATCCTCATCGAGGCCCTGGCGGCCGTCCTCGCGGCCCTCACGTGGGTCGTGGGCGTCGTGGTGACGCCCTGATGGGCGTGCTCCTGGCGCTGGGGGCGGCACTCGCCTACGGCCTGTCCGACTTCATCGGCGGTCTCGCGTCGCGTCGTACGTCGGCATGGTCGGTCGCCTTCGTCGCGGCCGTCGGCTCCCTGGTCGGCGCGGTCGCCCTGGCGTTGGCCGTGCCCGGACACGCGACCGGGACCGACCTGGCGTGGGGTGCCCTGGCCGGCGTCGGCAGCGGCACGGGCGGCGCCTTCCTCTACCGGGGCTTCGCGGCGGGGCGGATGGGCGTCGTCGCCCCGGTCTCGGCCGTGGGCGCCGCCCTCGTGCCGGTGGTCGTGGCGGTCACCACCGGCGAACGACCCTCGACCCTGGTCTGGGTCGGCATCGTGGCGGCGGTGCCGGGCATCTGGCTGGTCAGCCGCGAGCCCGACAGCGACGGAGGCCTCGCCGACGGGCTGGTCGACGGGGTCCTCGCCGGCGCCGGGTTCGGGTTGCTCTTCGCCGCCATGGGGCAGGTGCCGGAGGAGGCCGGCTGGTGGCCCATCGCCCTGGGGCAGGCGGTCGCGCTCGTCGCGGTGGCGGTCACCGCCTCCGCGCTGCGCGCCGCCTTCATCCCGCGACGCCGCTCGGACCTGTGGGGGCTGGTCGCCGGGGTGCTCGCCACCACCGCCGTCGTCTGCTTCCTGCTCGCCACCCAGACCGGCCTGCTCACCATCGCAGCGGTGGTGACGTCGCTCTACCCGGCCGTCACGGTCCTGCTCGCCGCCACCGTGCTGCGCGAGCCCGTCCACGCGGCCCAGGGCATCGGCCTCGCGTGCTGCGGCGTCGCGGTGGCGCTGGTCGCGGCGGGCTGACCCCACGTCCCGCTCGCCACCCCGGTCAGCTCGGCGCGAGCCAGGTGCCGAAGCGGCGGGTGGCGGGCGACCAGTCCACGACGGCGTGGACGCCGTCGTACAGGTCGGTCATCACGACGCTGACCCGCACCGATGAGGGATCCTCGAGGCACTCGCGCCCGAGTCGGACCACCGCGACGTCCTTCGCCCAGCGCAACCGGACCGAGTGCTCGCACTGCAGCGGAGCGCCGACGGCCCGCCATCGACGCACGTGCGCCAGCTGGTAGTCGGTGCCGTCGTTGAGGCCGGTGTTGAGGACGTACTCCGGTCCGTGCCGACCCCGGTCCGCGTCGACGTAGGTGCCCATCCCCGCGTCGTTGCGCCGGCGGAGGTCCTCGAAGTGCACCCGGATCACGACCTCGGTCCCGGAGTGGCGCACCGTCGTGGAGAGGACGTCGGTCCGCGACTGCGGTGTCTCGGCGGCATCCGGGAGCGTCTGGGTGGTCGCCTCCGCAGCGGTCGGGAGGACCACCACGGCCAGGGTGGCGAGTGCGAGGCCGCACCGGGCCATCGTGTGCTTCAAGTCGACTCCCCCTGGATCGTGCGGGCACGGGATCGCAAGCGGTCGCGTGCCTCCCTCGTGCTCAGGCTAACGCTCCCGGACGTGCGACCGCGGCCGACCCGGTGTCGGGTCGGCCGCGGTGCGACGGCGCAGGACGTCAGTCGAGGTAGTCGCGCAGGACCTGCGACCGGCTCGGGTGGCGCAGCTTCGACATCGTCTTGGACTCGATCTGGCGGATGCGCTCGCGCGTCACCCCGTAGACCTTGCCGATCTCGTCGAGCGTCTTGGGCTGGCCGTCGGTGAGACCGAAACGCATGCTCACCACACCCGCCTCGCGCTCGGAGAGCGTGTCGAGGACGGCGTGCAGCTGTTCCTGGAGCAGCGTGAACGACACCGCGTCGGCCGGCACGATGGCCTCGGAGTCCTCGATGAGGTCACCGAACTCGGAGTCGCCGTCCTCACCGAGCGGCGTGTGCAGGGAGATGGGCTCGCGGCCGTACTTCTGGACCTCGATGACCTTCTCCGGGGT
>NZ_JBFUMD010000397.1:0-3733 GCF_054049555.1 Nocardioides sp. P5_C9_2 | reverse complement strand
ACCCTGTGGCGCCGGTCACGAAGTACGACATGCGACCGGACCCTACTCGGTCAGTCGGACTTGCCTCCGCCGAACATGATCTCGTCCCAGCTGGGCACCGAGGCGCGGCCGCGGCCCTTGCGGGCGGGGCGGCGCGCGGGGCGCTCCTCCTCGGCGGCGGGCTGGTCGGCCTGCTCGGGCTCCTCCGGGGCGGCGGGTGCCGCCGGGTCCGGGGCGGGGTCGTCGAGGAAGGCCTCGAGGGGCTGGTCGACCCCCGGTCCCGCGGTCCCGGAGAGGTCCATCGTGGTCTCGGCGTCGGACGGGCCGTCGTCGGGGTCCGGGGCGGTGCCGGGCTGGGCGTCGTGCACCATCTCGATCGCGTCCTCGCCGAGCGGGAGCTCGTCGGCGGAGACCGAGGAGAGCCGGCGCTGCCGTGCCTGCTGCAGGTCGTCGCGGCTCGTGGAGCCGTCCTCGGCGGGCGCGGCCGCCGAGGGAGCGGCGGGTGCGGGTGTCGTGGGCTGCTCGCCGACCAGCCAGCGCGCGTCGTCGTCCTCGAGGGTGACGAAGTTGCCGCGGACGTCGAAGGCGAAGGTGGCCGTCCCGGTGCGCCCGGGGGTCGTGACCTCGCCGGTGAGGGTCCAGCGGCCGTCCTCGCGCCGCCAGGCGTCCCACTCGACCGCCGACGGGTCGACCTTGACCGCGCGCATCTGGGCGGCGACGGCCTCTCCGAGGGTGCGGGCCCCGGTCTCCCCGGAGCGACGGCGTACGGAGGAGAGCTGCGCACGCTGGGCCACGTGGGCACGCTCGGCCAGTACGGGCGCGGCGAACGGCATGATCTTCTCGAGCGTCGTCCGGGCGGCCTCGGCCACGGCCTCGGCCGACTCACCGGCCCGGATGCGGGCCTGGATGTCGCGGGGGCGGAGGGTCGAGTCCATGGTGATCTCCAACTGGCCGAGGCGGGCGTGCTCGCCGCGGAGGGCGGCGCGAAGAGCGTGGTCGACGTCGAGGGTGTGCTCGTCGCCGTGGTCCCCCACCAGGAGCAGCCGCTTGCCGTCCTCGCTCAGTCCCGCGAGCGTGAGGTGGGCCATCGGTGCTGGACTCCTTGAAGCGGTGGCGGTTCGGTCCGTCCGAGCCTACGCCAGCGGGGACGCGGCGCACGGCTAGGTGGACGGCGCGCCCACCGGATCACTCACGCACCGTCCTCGATAGCCTGCAGCGGTGCCCGTCAGCGACCCACCCGACATCCTCGTGGTCGTCGACCTGGTGGGGATCTTCGTCTTCGCCATCTCCGGGGCGCTGGTGGCCGTGCGCCGGGACTTCGACCTGTTCGGTGCACTGGTGCTGGCCGGTACGACGGGCCTGGGCGGCGGGTTCCTGAGGGACGTGCTCATCGACGCGACCCCGCCGGCCGCCCTGACGGACTGGCGCTACCTGGTGGTGCCGCTGGTCGCCGGGCTGCTCACCTTCTTCTTCCACCCGACGGTGGGCCGGATGGAGCGGGTCATCGACGTTTTCGACGCCTTCGGGCTGTCCCTGTTCTGCGTCACGGGTGCCCTCAAGGCCGTGGAGTACGGCCTCGGGCCCGTGCCGGCCGCGCTGATGGGGATGGTCACCGGGATCGGCGGCGGGATGGTGCGCGACGTGCTGGCGAGCCGGCCGCCGCTGGTCTTCAACGGCACCCTGTACGGCACCCCGGCGCTGGTCGGCGCGGCCGTGGCCGTGCTGCTCGGCGAGGCCTCGCTGTCGTTGGGCCTCGTCGTGCTGGCCGGGGCCGGGGTGTGCCTGGTGCTGCGCCTGCTGGCGATGGTGCTCGACTGGCGAGCCCCGCTGCCGCACGGCCCGGCCAACGTGTAGGCCGGCCCGGCCGGGGAGTCACCCCAGCACCCGGTCGAGGTGGTCGTTGGTGAGGACCCGGTCCGGGTCCAGCCGGTCGCGCAGCGCGACGAACTCGTCCCACCGTGGGTAGACGGGCGCGAGGTCGGCGGCCGTGCGGGTGTGCATCTTTCCCCAGTGGGGGCGCCCGCCCGCCGCGCGGAGCACGGTCTCCACGCCGGCGAAGTAGGGCCGGTGGTCGGCGCCGGCGGGCACGTGGAACGCGAGGTAGAGCGAGTCGCGGCCCGACGCCGTGGACAGCGTGATGTCGTCGGCCGGCGCTGTGCGGATCTCGACCGGGAAGCTCACCCRCCAGTCGGAGGCGTCCAGCTCGCGACGCACCTCGCGCAGCACGTCGAGACCGACCTCGCGCGGGACGGCGTACTCCATCTCCTTGAAGCGGACCGTGCGCGGAGTCGTGAAGACGCGGTGGGCGACGTCGGAGTAGCGACGCTCGGTGAGCGCGACGGCACTGAGGCGGTTGATCCGCGGGATGATGCCCGGGACCCGGTTGCCGGCGGCGGTGAGCGCCCCGAACACGGTGTTGGAGAGCAGCTCGTCGTCCAGCCAGCTGCGCCACCGGGGGAGCGGCTCGGCGGCGTCGAGGTCGGCGAGCCGGTCGTTGGTCTTGGTCACCATCCCGTCGRTGTGCGGGTACCAGTACATGTCGACGTGGTGGTGCGTCGCGACCAGTTCGTCGTACGACGACAGCGCCTCGTCCCACGACATCGGCCGCTCGTGGGCCTCGAGCGCGAAGAGCGGCTCCACGTGGAAGGTGATCGAGGTGAGCACGCCGAGGGCGCCGAGCCCGATCCTGCCCGCGGCGAAGACGTCGGGGTGCTCGTCGGCACTGACCCGCAGCACGTCGCCGGCGCCCGTGACGAGCTCGAAGCCGGCGATCTGGGCGGACAGGGAGGCGTCCACGCCGCCGGTCCCGTGGGTGCCGGTCGACGTCGCCCCGGCGACCGTCTGGGCGTCGATGTCGCCCATGTTGTGCAGCGAGAGACCGAGTCCGGTGAGGCGGGCGTTGAGCTCGTGCAGCGGTGTCCCGGCGGCCGCGGTGACGGTCATGGACTCGCGGTCGACGGCGAGGATGCCGGTGAGGGCGACGGGCGTCAGCTGGCCGTCGGTCGCGACGGCGATGCCGGTGAAGCTGTGCCCGGTGCCGACCATCTTGACCCGGCCGCCCCGCTCACGGGCCGCGAGCACCTCACGGACCACCGCGGCCGTGTCGGCCGGAGACGTCACCCGCGAGGGCGTCGCCGACTCGGTGCGCGCCCAGTTGCGCCAGGGGGTCGTGGTCGCCGTGGTCATCCGTCCTCCAAGTGCGGTCTGCTCGCACGCCGAAGGCTAGACGGTCGCACCTCAGGCTGTCGGGGCCGCACTCGGTGTCCGGATCGCGCCCGGGGGCGGCTGGGTGTCTCGATCGCTCCCGGGGGCGAACGTGCCGGTGGCCCCGCCGGTGTCTCCTGGGCGGGGTGCGGGGCGGGGTCGTTACTGGTCGGGCGGGTGGGCGCGGAGGGTCYGGAGGGTGTGGAGGTCGGGGAGCTCGATGAGGCCTACGCCGGGATGGGTGCCGGGCTCTGGCCACGCTCGTCCGGTGGCGGTGCTGCCGGTGTGGTCACGGCGGTAGGTGTGACCCAGCGGGCTGGTCCAGTCGAACACGCCCGGTTCGGTCATCTGATAGCGCCAACGGCCGTGGGTCTTGAGCCGGTGGTGCAACCTGCACAACGCCGCGAGATTGTCGGTGGCCGTCGGGCCACCCTGGTCGGGGTGGCCGTGGTCGTAGGGGTCGATGTGRTCGAGGTCGCAGTGGCGGGCGTTGCGACCACACCACGGGAACACGCACGTCCCGTCSCGGACGATGACGTGCTCGCGGATC
>NZ_JBFUMD010000396.1:0-3737 GCF_054049555.1 Nocardioides sp. P5_C9_2 | reverse complement strand
GTGCAGGACATGCTCGTGCATGCCGGAGAGCCCGAACGGCAGCGGCGGAGCCACGCGGTGGGCGGCATGCCGGGGTTGCTCTCGGACCTGGTGCGCCGGACCGCGGACCTCGAGGGCTGACCGGTGACGGGTAGCGTCGCGGACATGTCGCCAGAGCTCTCGTCCGAGGAGATCGTCCACCAGTCGGCCCTGCAGCTGTGGGCCGCCGCCCAGACCGACTTCGACCCCTACGCGGTCCCCCCGAGCGAGTGGAAGGACCCGGTGCCCGTCACCGAGGCGGACATCGCGGCCGACACCGGACTCGATCTCGACACGGTGCGCCAGCACCTCGTCCGGCTCGCCGGTCGACGCCTGGTCGTGCGCGACGACGACGGCACGATGTCCGTGACGTCGATCGTGCCCGCCGACGAGCCCCTCTGAGACGTCGACGTCACAGGCCCATCATGCGACCGATGATCTCCTTCTGGATCTCGGTCGTCCCGCCGTAGATCGTCTGGATCCGGGAGTCCGTGTAGGCCTTGGCGATCGGGTACTCGCTCATGTAGCCGTAGCCGCCGTGCAGCTGCACACCCGCGTCCACGACCCGCTTCTGCAGCTCGGTGGTCCACCACTTCGCCATCGACGCCAGCGAGGTGTCGACGGTTCCGGCGTTGAGCCGTAGCACGCAGTCGTTGACGAAGACCCGCGCGATGTGGGCCTCGGTGGCCATCTCGGCGAGCACGAACCGGTTGTGCTGGAACGTCCCGATCGGCTTGCCGAAGGCCTCACGCTCCTTGGCGTAGGCCAGGCACAGCTCCAGGACGTGCTCGATCGCGGCGACCGCGATGCAGGCGATGGAGATGCGCTCCTGGGGGAGGTTCTCCATCAGCGACACGAACCCCGAGCCCGGGGCGCCGAGCAGGTTGGCCTTCGGGACGTGCACGTCGGTGAAGGACAGCTCGGCGGTGTCCTGCGCGTGCAGGCCCATCTTGTCGAGGTTGCGCCCGCGCTCGAAGCCCTCCATCCCGCGCTCGACCACCAGCAGGCTGATGCCCTGGTGGCCGGCGTCGGGATYGGTCCGGCAGACGACGATGACCAGGTCGGACAGGATCCCGTTGCTGATGAAGGTCTTGGACCCGTTGAGGACGTAGTGGTCGCCGGCGTCGACGGCCGTCGTACGGATGCCCTGCAGGTCCGAGCCGGCGCCCGGCTCGGTCATCGCGATCGCCGAGATCAGCTCGCCCGACACCAGTCCCGGCAACCAGCGCCGCTTCTGCTCCTCGGTCCCGAGCGAGGAGATGTAGGGGACGATGATGTCGGTGTGCACGGCGAAGCCCGGCCCGGACGCGCCGGCCCGGGCGGCCTCCTCGGCCAGCACCATGTTGTAGCGGAAGTCCTTGATCCCCGGCCCGCCGTACGCCTCGTCGACGTCGAAGCACAGCAGCCCCGCCTCGCCCGCCTTGCGCCAGACCTCGCGGTCGACGATGCCGTCGGCCTCCCACTTCTCGTGGTACGGCGTGACCTCGCGCTCCATGAACGCCCGGACGGTGGCGCGGAAGTCCTCGTGCTCCTGCTCGAGGATCGACGGGCGCTCAGGCATGGGTGCTCCTTGCTGGTGGTGTCGAGGGTGGCGTGGTGGCTGGTGCCTCGGGACGGGCGTTCAGGGCCTCGAGCATGGCCAGCGGTCCGAGGTCGGAGAGGCGGTGCCCACCGGGGTACGTCGTCGCCCGGTGGAGGAGCGGCTCGCCGCGCGGGGGCGCGAAGCGCAGCAGCAGCGCGCGGGCCCGCAGGCCGCGGCGTACCAGGCGCACGAACCAGGCCGGCTGGGCGGGGAGGCCCAGCGCGACCCGCAGCGGCTCGTCCATCAGCGCGACGGTGACCCGACGGACGAGGGGCCGCAGCGGCGGGGGAGCGACGGTGCGGGCGATGTCGATGCTGGCCTCGGCCAGCGCCGTGTTGGCCGGGTCCCGGGCGAAGCGGGTCCGCTCGAAGTCGACGAGGAGCGCCAGGTAGCCGTCGTACGTCGTCGGCAGGTCCTGGAGGCCCATCAGCTCACCGAAGCGGGTCGTCACCCGCGTGATCGCGGTGAGCTCGTGCGGGTCGAGGGGCCGCCAGCCGTACTGGGAGATCCAGCGCACCGGCCCGACGATGGTGGTGGCCAGGACGTAGGCGTACTCGTCCGGAGGGATGTCGTAGTGGCCGTGGATCCGGTTGAGGCGGCGGACGGCGGCGTGCCCGCGCTCGCTGTCGATCCCGTCGACCGTCGCCTCCTGGCCGATCAGGATCGTGTCGTCGTAGCGCTTGACGCCGTGGTGCTCGAACTCCCCGGTCCGGTGCAGCAGCCGCGAGATCGACGGCACGCCGTAGTCGCGCATGAACGCGATCCCGGTGCCCTGCGAGTAGTCCCACGGGAACTCGTGGCGGGCGGTGAGGCCGAGGATCTCGTCGGCGTCGTGCTCCGGGTCGAGCGCCCGGATGCGGCGCAGGTTGTCGAAGCGTCGCGGGTGCGCGACCCGCATCGCGGCCCGCGTCGGCACCCGGCTCAGGACACCCATTCCTTCACCTGCGCGATGGTCGCGGCCGGGTCGGCGGTGGCCGGCGTGAGCGACAGGTTGGTGACCCCCGCCTCGCGGAAGGCGGCGATCCGCTCCTGGACGTACGACGCGGGGCCGACGAGGTTGGCCGCCTCCAGCCAGTCGGTCGGGATGAGCGCCTCGGCCTCCTTCTTCTTGCCCGACAGGTAGAGGTCCTGGATCTCCGCCGCCTCCTTCTCGTAGCCGTAGGCGCACGCGACGTCGTTGTAGAAGTTCTTGCCGYGGGCGCCCATGCCGCCGACGTACAGCGCGAAGGTCGGACGGGCCAGGTCGAGCAGCGCCTTCGTCTCCGGCCCCTCGCCGATGGCGACCATGCCGCCGGCGTTGATCTCGAGGGGGCCCAGGTCGGCCGACCGCTTCGCCCGCCCGGCCTCGAGCGCGTCGCCCCACACGAGGTGTGCCTTCTCGGGGTGGAACAGGATCGGGATCCACCCGTCCGCGATCTCGGCGGCCTGCTCGACGCTCTTGGGGCCCAGACCGGCGATGTAGATCGGGATGCTGTCCCGGTCGGGGTGGGTGAGGATCTTCAGCGGCTTGCCGAGGCCCGTGACCGCGCCGTCCTCCTTGGTCAGCGGCAGCTTGATGATGCCGTCGTTGGTCAGCGGCTCCCGCTTGAGCCCGCGCCGCACGATGTCGATGACCTCGGCGGTGCGACCCAGGGGCTTGGAGTAGGGGACGCCGTGGAAGCCCTCGATGACCTGCGGTCCGCTCGCGCCGAGGCCGAGGATCGCCCGGCCGCCGGACACGTTGTCGAGACCGGCGGCGGTCTGGAGGAGCGCACCGGGGGTGCGGGAGTAGATGTTGAGGATCGCCGCGCCGATCTCGATCGTCTCGGTCTTGGCCGCGAGGTAGCCCATCAGCGTGGGGGAGTCGAAGCCGTACGCCTCCGCCACCCAKACGGTGTCGAGGCCCGCCTTCTCGAGCGCGCCGACCTGGTCGGCGGCGTCGCGCGGGTTCCCGGCGTACATCAGCGGCATGGAGAGCTTCATGGAGCCAACTGTGACACCGTTACTGTCACAATCGCAAGGAGGTCCGGGCCGCGGGCCTCAGCGGCGCAGACGGGGACCGAAGACGACGTCGACACCCGGCGAGAACATCGTGTGGTCCGGCGTCCGGGCGGCCAGGTCCGGGAATCCGGCCGCCGCCAGCAGCTCGTCGTCCAGC
>NZ_JBFUMD010000395.1:0-3746 GCF_054049555.1 Nocardioides sp. P5_C9_2 | reverse complement strand
CGCCCAGGCAGTCGTCGATCACCTCGAGCAGGGGCCACGCGAGCCGGTCCGGCTCCCAGGGGTCGTCGGAGTCCCTGCCCAGCAGCATCGCCACCAGGGAGTGAGGGGTCACGAAGTCGACGCCCGCGCACACCCCGTCGCCGCGCCGCGCGCCGACACCGAGCCGGTGGCTGAGGCGCTGCGTCAGCCAGCGCTCGACGCCGCGTGCGGGCACCACCACGACCTCGCGCGCGAACGGGTCCTCGAGCGGCGTCGCCAGCAGGCCGGCGAGGCCGTCGGCCAGCGCGTCGGTGCGCTCGGCGACGTGGAGGTGGAGGGCCATGGCGTCACCCTGCCATCCGGCACCGACAGCACCGCGCCCGCCCGGACTGGCTACCGTCGGGGGCATGGATACCCCGGTCGTGCTCCTGGACATCGACGGGACTCTCGTCGACTCGACCTACCACCACGCCATCGCGTGGGACCGGGCGTTCGCCCGGCACCACGTCGACGTACCGCTGTGGCGCATCCACCGCACCATCGGGATGGGTGGGGACAAGCTCGTCGCCGAGGTCGCGGGCGACCGGGTCGAGGCCGACCACGGCGACGCGCTGCGCGAGCGCTGGCAGGAGGAGTACGCCGCTCTCCTCGACGAGGTCACCCCGCTCCCCGGCGCCCGGGACCTGGTCGTCGACCTCCACCGGCGTGGTCATGTCGTGGTGCTCGCGTCCTCGGGTGCCGAGCGCTTCAGCCACGAGGCGGTGCGGCTGCTGGACATCGCCGACGAGGTGGCGGCGGTGACCTCGTCGGAGGATGCCGAGGACTCCAAGCCGGACGCCGACATCCTCGCCGTCGCCCTGGACCGGGTGTCGGGGGAGAGGGCGGTGCTCGTCGGGGACACGCCGTACGACGTGGAGGCCGCCTCCCGCCTCGGGCTGGCCTGCGTGGCCGTGCTCACCGGCGGCTACGCACGGGCCGAGCTCGAGCAGGCGGGCGCCGCTCTCGTGGTCGAGACGCCGGCGGACCTCGTCGGGCTGGACTGGGACGAGCTGGTGCGTCCGGTACGCCGCTGACGCCGCGGACCTCGGGGATCCGGACATGGCACGAGGGACACCGACCCCCATCGATGTCCCTCGCTGCCGTCCGCGGGACGGCGCCTGCCCCCGCAGGGTCAGTGCTTGAACGCGTCCTTGACCTTCTCGCCGGCCTGCTTCACGTCCGACTTGGCCTGGTCGTTCTTGCCCTCGGCCTCCAGGCGGTCGTTGTCGGTCGCCTTGCCCGTGGCTTCCTTGCCCTTGCCGGTCAGGTCCTCGGCCGTGTTCTTGATCTTGTCGTCAAGACCCATGACTCACACCTCATTCGCACGCGGGTTCCCGGACAACCGGGCTGTTCTCGAACTTGCCACGCGACCCGGTGCGGGCCAACACCCTTCGGGGTGGCCCGCCCGGGTCGGTCCTCCGGTCAGCGCACGGCCTGCGCGGYCGCGACCACGTCGACGAGGCCGTAGCCCTTGTCGTACGACGTCGTCCCGAGCGGGCCCGGCTCGTAGGCGGCGCCGTCGGTGAACTTGTGGGCCGTCGTCTTGAGCGCCGCCTCGACCTCGGCCGGCGTCGCGGCCGGGTTCGCCTGGAAGAGCTGGGCGACGATGCCGGCGATGTGCGGTGCCGCCATCGACGTACCGCTGATCGTGTTGAAGGTGCCCACGTCGAGCAGGCCGGGCCCGTTCTCCGGGGCGAGGCCAGTCGAGCAGATCGCGAGGTAGAGCCGGCACGACGAGGTGATGTTCTCGCCGGGCGCCGAGATGTCGGGGTACGTCGACTGGTCGCCGGCGTGGCCTCGCGAGCTGAAGTCCGAGACCGTGCCCTCGCGGGTGCCGGTGTCCTGGTCGTAGTACGAGGCCACCGAGATGATGCCGCCGGTCGGGTCCATGCCGGGCGGGTTGGAGAGGCTCTCCGAGCCGTCGCCACCGTCGTTGCCGTTGGCCCAGACGGTCACGACACCCTCGGCGGCCAGCGCCCGCTGGAGCTTGACCGTGGCCGACTCGGGGTCGAACGCACCACCGCCGGTGGGCCCGTAGGAGTTGTTGGTCACCTTGATCGGCGGGCACTGCGCGACCGGCACGCCGGCGCCGCAGGGGGCGTCGTGGTTCTCGAGCACCCAGTTGAGGGCGGCGTCGGCGCCGATGATGAAGAGTCCGGCACCGGTGGAGACGGACACCAGCTTCGCGCCGGGCGCCGCGCCCTGGAGCTTCTTGCCGCTGCTCAGCGTGACCGGGTTGCCGGCCACGATGCCGTTGACGTGGGTGCCGTGCCCGCCGAACGACAGGGTGTCGGTGTCGACGCCGTTGGGCACCTTCTGCACCGAGCAGACGGCCTCGAGCGGGTCACACAGGGTCTTGAGGTTGGCGACGACGGCGCTGCTGCCGTCGGGCTCCGTGAAGTAGGGGTGCGTCGGGTCGACGCCCGAGTCGATGACCGCCACGCTCACGCCGTGGCCGGTGAGCCTCTGCCCGTCCGCGCCGGTCAGCGTCTGGGTCGCCTCGTAGCCCCGGGTGGCGGTGTTGCTGGAGTCCTGGAAGAGGTCGATCCCCTGGTTGCCCTCGACGTAGGTCACGCCCGGCTCCGAGCGCACCGCCTGCACCTGGCTGCCGGTGCCGGTGGCGACCACGACGCCGATCAGGTCGAAGCTGGTCACCGGGGTCATCCCGGTCGCGGCGACCGCGTCGCGCGCCTGCTGCAGCGTGGCGCCGTGCACCATCACCGCGGTGGGTGCGCCGGCGTCGAGCCGGGAGAGCTGGCCGACGAGCTGGGTCGACAGGTTGGCCCGGTCCGCCGAGCCCGCCGCGGTGGCGGACGTCGGGACCGTCAGTCCCGCCGTCGCGACGAGGGCGACGGCGCCGACCGCCAGGCACCTCGCCGCCCTGCTCGTCGAAGTGGTGTTGATTCGCACGATCGAATCCCTCCACGCCTCGTCGCGTCGATGCGGTGGCGACCCGGTCGGTCGGGTCACGAGGCGATGGGGGCCCAACGAGCGGGTGTGCCGCGGGTCACGCCGGGTGCGGGAGGATGCCTCGCGTGGAGCACGTCTGGTGGGGCCTGGGACTGCTGGTGGTCGCCCTGACGACGCTCGTCCTGGCCCGCGTCGCCCGCGTCCCGCTCGGCTGGCTGCCCGTCACCGCGATCCTGCGGGCGGCCGTGCAGCTGTCGGCGGTGGCGCTGATCCTGCGGGGGGTGCTCGCGGTGCCGTGGACGGTCGCCCTCTTCGTGCTGCTCATGGTGACCACGGCGACGTGGACGGCGGGGGGCCGGCTGGCCGGTCTCCCCGGCGCGCGCCGCATCGCGCTGGTGGGCGTGGTCGCCGGGGCGTCCGGGTCGCTCGCGCTGGTCTTCGGGCTGCGTCTCGTCGAGCTCGACGCGCGGTACGTCGTCGCGGTCGGCGGCATCGTGATCGGCAACGCGATGAGCGCGGCGACCCTGTCGGGGCGCACCTTCCTGCGCGACGCGCGGGCCCGCCGCGACGAGGTGGAGGCCTGGCTCTCCCTCGGCGCCACGCCAGCCCAGGCGTACGACGACGTCGGTCGCACCGCCGCCCGCGAGGCGTTGCTGCCGACCCTCGACCAGACCCGTTCCACCGGGCTCGTCACCCTCCCCGGCGCCTTCGTGGGGGCCCTGTTCGGGGGCGCCACGCCGGTGGTGGCGGCCCAGTTCCAGCTGGTCGTGCTGGCCGCGATCGCCCTCACGATGCTCACCACGGCGGTCGTCGTGACC
>NZ_JBFUMD010000394.1:0-3752 GCF_054049555.1 Nocardioides sp. P5_C9_2 | reverse complement strand
CGCCGGGGGCGGGCACCGGACGGCGCGGTCACGGTCATCCCTTCATCGCCTGCTCGATCTCGTCACGGATGCGGTCCACCGACGGGATCATCAGGTCCTCGAGGGAGTCGGCGGACGCCAGCGGGATGTGCGGCGTGGTGATGCGGACGATGGGTCCGTCGAGGTCCCAGAAGCCGTCGTCGCCGGCGATGGCGACCAGCTCGGAGCCCCAGCCGAGCATCCGGGGGTTCTCCTCCACGGTGAACAGCCGCCCGGTCCGACCGAGCGACTCGAGGACCATCGCGGCGTCCAGCGGCACCAGCGACCGCATGTCGATGACCTCGCAGTCGATGCCCCGCTCGGCCAGCTGCTCGGCCGCGGCCAGGGCCCGGCCCACCATCAGGCCGAGGGCGACGACGGTCGCGTCCTTGCCCGTGCGGCGGACCTTGGCGGTGCCGAGCTCGTCCAGGATCGGCCCGTCCGGGACCTCCCCCTTGGACGAGTAGAGCCCCTTGTGCTCGAAGAACAGCACCGGKTCGTCGCTGCGCACGGCGGCGGCCATCAGGCCGACGACGTCCTCGGGCGTCGACGGGGCGACCACCTTGATGCCGGGCACGGCCATCGCCCAGTTCTCGATCGACTGGGAGTGCTGGGCCCCGAAACGGAGGCTGCCGCCGTTGCCGCTCTTGACGACGAGCGGGATGGTGACCTGGCCGTTGGTCATGTAGCGGGTCTTGGCCATCTCGTTGACCACGAGGTCCCAGCAGACCGCGAAGAAGTCGGAGAACATGATCTCGGCGATCGGCCGCATCCCGGTCATGGCGGCCCCCATCGCTGCGCCCAGGATGGCCTGCTCGGAGATCGGGGTGTCGATGACGCGCTCGGGACCGAATCGCTCCAGGAGCCCGGTGGTGGTCTTGAAGACGCCGCCGGCACCCGCCACGTCCTCGCCGATGAGCACGACCGACTCGTCGCGCTCCATCTCCTGCGCGATGCCGCGAGCCACCGCGTCGCGGTAGGTCAGGATCGCCATGTGTGTCCTCCGTCTGCCCACACGTCGGTGAAGGCTGCTTGCGGGTCCGGCAGGGGTCCGTTCTTGGCGGCCTCGGTGGCCTCGTCGACGGCCTCGGCCACCTCGGCGTCGATGGCGTCGATGTCCGCGCCGGCGACACCCAGGCGCTCGAGCCGCCCGCGGTAGACCGTGATCGGGTCGTAGGCCAGCCAGGCCTCGAGCTCACCCGGCGGCTTGTACTTGCCGGGGTCGGCCCGCGAGTGGCCGCCGTGGCGGTAGGTCAGCGCCTCGACGAGCACCGGACCGGCACCGGACCGGGCGTGCTCGAGGGCGTCCGCGGCGACGAGGTGGACGGCGTCCGCGTCGTTGCCGTCGACGACGATCGGCTCCAGACCGTAGGCGGAGGCGCGATCCGCGGCCGGGCGCCGTACGGCCGTGATGTCAGCGATCGCGGTGTACTCCATGTACTGGTTGTTCTCGCACACGAAGACCACGGGCAGCGAGAAGACGGCCGCGTAGTTGAGGGCCTCGTGGAAGGCCCCGATGTTGGTGGTGCCGTCGCCGAAGAAGCACACGGCGACCTGACCGCTCCTGCGGTACTGGGCCGACCAGGCGGCCCCGTTGGCGATGGTCAGGTGGGCGCCGATGATGGCGTAGGAACCCATCACCCCGTGCTCCACGCTCGTCAGGTGCATGGAGCCGCCCTTGCCGCCGAGCAGGCCGTTGGCACGACCCAGCAGCTCGGCCAGCACCCCCTCCATGGGCACGCCCCGCGCCAGCGTGTGCGCATGCCCGCGGTAGGTGGCGAACGTGTAGTCGTCGGAGCGCATCGCGGCGCCGAAGCCGGCGGCGACCGCCTCCATCCCCAGCGAGAGGTGCGTGGTGCCCTTCACCAGCTGCTGCATGAACATGTCGTAGGCGCGCTTCTCGAACTGGCGCATCTCCTGGAGCATGCGGTACATCCGCAGCCGGGTCTCGAGGGGGATGTCGGCATCGTCGTGTGAGGTGGGGTCGTCCGGGGGCATCACCAGGTCGTGCTCGCCGTACGCGTGGTTGCTCAGGGGCAGGTTCATCGGCTCACCCCTCCGCGCCGGCGGTGCGGGTGTTGAGGTGCGACTGGCTGTCGCGCAGGGTCGGGAGCGCGCCGCCGGTGGTGAAGTAGCGGCGTCCCGCGACCAACAGCTCCTCGGCCGGGACCTTGGTGATCACCTGCGCGCCGTCGGCGGTGACCACGACCTCCTCCTCGATGCGTGCGGCACCCCAGCCGTCGGCGGCCGGCCAGTACGTCTCGAGGGCGAAGACCATCCCCTCCTCCAGCACCTCCGGGGCGTCGAGCGAGGTGAGTCGGCTGAAGATCGGTCGCTCCCAGATGCTCAGCCCGACGCCGTGTCCGTACTGCAGCGCGAACGCCGCCTCCTCGTCCGGGAAGCCGAACTCCTGGGCCGTCGGCCACACCGAGACGATGTCGGCGGTGGTGGCACCGGGCTTCACGAGCTCGATCGCCTGGTCCATGTACTCGCGGCAGATCTTGTAGGCGTCGGCCATCCCCGGTGAGGCGCTGCCCACCGCGAACGTCCGGTAGTAGCACGTGCGGTAGCCCATGAAGCTGTGCAGGATGTCGAAGAACGCCGGGTCCCCGGGCCGGATCAGCCGGTCGGAGAAGACGTGGGGGTGGGGCGAGCACCGCTCCCCCGAGATCGCGTTCACCCCCTCCACGTGCTCGGAGCCGAGGTCGTAGAGGACCTTGCTCACCAGCCCGACGCACTCGTTCTCCCGCACGCCGGGGCGCAGGAACTCGTAGAGGCTCTCGTACGCCGAGTCGACCATGGAGGCCGCCTGGGTGAGGAGTCCCACCTCGTCGACCGTCTTGATCCGGCGGGCTTCGAGGAACAGCTGCTGGCCGTCGACCACGTCGATGCCCATCGCCTGGAGGGCGAACATCACGGGCGGCTCGATGATGTCGACTCCGAGCGGCTGCTTGGTCAGGCCGTGCTCGGCCAGCACCTGGTAGACCTTCGCGGCGACATCCTCGGCACGCCCGGCGGACGGGG
The DNA here is from genome assembly GCF_054049555.1 of Nocardioides sp. P5_C9_2. NCBI lineage: Bacteria > Bacillati > Actinomycetota > Actinomycetes > Propionibacteriales > Nocardioidaceae > Nocardioides > Nocardioides sp. P5_C9_2. The sequence goes on along the minus strand of NZ_JBFUMD010000394.1, from coordinate 710 downwards.
AGATCGCGCCGCGCAGCGTCGAGATGCCCGCGCGGGCGCCGTAGTGCTCCTCCTCGCGGTCCGGGTGCCCCGCGTCGAGCCACGGCGCGTAGAGCTGGTGGTGGCGCGCGGCCGAGCCGAAGTCCCAGAGGACCGGCGCTCCGCCCTGGGGCAGCAGGGCGAAGCGGATCATCTTGTCCATCGCCCACGTGCCGATGTGCGTCCCGGTCATGTAACGGATGTTGTGGAAGTCGAAGGTGAGCACCGCGCCGAGGGAGGAGCGCTCGAGCTCCGCAGTGAGCCTGGCCAGCCGCTCGGATCGAAGGCGCGACATGTCGAGCCGCGTCTCCCAGTCGACCTGGGTGACGCCGTAGGTGGGTGTGAGCATCAGGACCTCCGGGACTGCGGTGCGCTGGAGCACCAGGGACGGGCGGGGACGAGGGGGTGGGTGACGGACAGGCTCACGAGGTCCCACCGCCGGAGCGCACGAGCACCTTGAGCTGGTCGCCCTGCGGGTCGACCAGCACGTCGAACCCCCGGGTCACGACGTCGCCGAGATCGATCTGGGCGGTGACGGCCCGGGCGACCGGGTACCGCCCGGCGGCGACCATCCGGATCACGCGCGGCCAGTCGGTGAGCCGGTAGCACCAGCTTCCGTGCAGCGAGAGGTCCTTCTCCGCCAGCGCCATGGCGTCGAGCTGGGCCGGCTTGGTGTGCAGGCCCGTCTGGAC
>NZ_JBFUMD010000393.1:0-3754 GCF_054049555.1 Nocardioides sp. P5_C9_2 | reverse complement strand
CCTGGTACTCCTTGACGACGGCGTACTGGGCGAGCCCGCCCGTCTCGGCGCTGAGGCCGGTGCAGGCGAACACCAGGCACAGGTGGCCCTGGCCGCGTCGGCAGAAGTAGCAGCGACCGCAGACGATCGCCGGCATGATCGCGACCCGGTCTCCGACCGCCACGTCACGCACGTCGGAGCCGAGCTCGACCACGGTCGCCGAGAACTCGTGCCCCAGCGTCTGGGGCAGGGTCACCCCGGTCAGCGGGTGGGGGGTCGTCGGGGTGACGATCGGCCCGACGGCGTACTCGTGCAGGTCGGTGCCGCAGATGCCGCACCAGTGCACCTCGACCAGGATGTCGTCGGGTGCCGAGGGGGTCGGGGTGGGAACGTCCTCGATGCGGATGTCGTGCTGTCCGTGGAAGCGGGCCGCGAGCATGGGAGTCCTTTCTGGGGCCGTCAGGCGGGCGAGTGTGAGCCGCGGACGCGGCTGTAGAGGATGGCGGCGATGACGATCAGTCCGCCCTGGAAGAGGTACTGCCACGTCTGGCTGAGTCCCAAGAAGGTCGTGGCGTTGAGGAGCTGGACGATGAGCCCGGCGCCGAGGAGGGTGCCCACGAAGGTGCCGCGACCGCCCAGCAGGCTGGTGCCGCCCAGCACGACGGCGGTGATGCTGCTGAGCGTGTAGGAGACGCCCTGAGCAGGGTCGCCGATGCCGAGCTGCGCCAGCAGGACGAGGGAGCCGAGGAAGGTGAAGAGCGACGTGATGACGTAGCCCCCGACCACCGTGCGGCCCACCCCCACGCCGAGCTTGCGGGCCGAGTCCTCGTGCGAGCCGACGGCACGGATCCTCAGTCCCCACTCGGTCCTGCGCAGCGCCCACTCCATGGCCGCGACGGCCACCACCAGGGCCAGGAAGGCGAGCGGCACCGGGCCGACCTTGCGCATCACGAAACCGGTCACGTCCGCGGAGATGACCCCCTCGGGAGCGTCGCGGAGCAGGAAGCTGAAGCCCTGGAGGGCGATGTACGTCGTCAGGGTCGCGGCCACCGGGGTGAAGTTGCCGAGCCGGATCAGGGTGCCGTTGACCAGGCCCGTCGCCACGGCGGCTCCGATCATCAGCCCGAAGCCGAGCAGCATCGTCGTCACCGCGGCTCCGTCGTTGACGAAGAAGGAGGCGACCACGACGAGGAACCCCGCCAGCGGGCCCACCGAGAGGTCGATGCCCCCGGTCAGCAGGGCGACGTTCTGGCCGACGGCGATGAAGCCCAGTGCCGCGACCAACCTCATGATCGAGGTGATGTTGAAGGCCGAGAGGTAGAGCGTGTTCTGGCTGTAGACGTAGGCCCCGAGACCGAGCATCACCGCCGCGAGGATGGCCACGGGGGCGTAGTCGCCGGCGAGGAACCGGCGCAGGGCGGGGCGGCTGGCGTCCCGCCGCTGAGGGGTCGCCTGCCTCGTGTGCTGGGTGGACGCCACCGCGGCACGGATCATCCGCTCCTCGGTGACGTCGGGCCCGGTCAGGTCTGCCACCACGTGGCCACGCGACATGACCAGCACCCGGTCGCAGAGTCCCTCGAGCTCCTTGGCGTCCGAGGAGGCGACGATGACGGGGATCCCCTCGTCCGCGACCTCGCGCAGGATCCGGTAGATCTCCGCCCGGGCGCCGACGTCCACGCCCTGGGTGGGCTCGTCGGCGAGCAGGATCGCCGGCCGGGCGAGCAGGGTGCGCGCGAGCACCACCTTCTGCTGGTTGCCGCCAGACAACGCCGCGACGACCGCCTCCATGGAGGGGGCACGCACGTCCAGATCGCCGAGCTCGCGGCCCACGAGCTCGAGCTCGCGCGACCGGCTGAGGAAGGGACCGCGAGTCATCCGCTCCAGCCCGTTGAGCGCAGCGTTCTCACGCACCGACAGGGTCATCATCAGGCCGTCGTGGTGCCGGTCCGCGGGCATGTAGCCCGACACCTTGCGCAGCTGGCGCTGGCTGCGCCGTCTCGACGAGACGGAGACATCGCCGTCGAAGGCGGCGAGACCCGCGAGGGCGCGGAGCAGGTCGCTCTGGCCGTTTCCGACGACCCCGCTGACGCCGATGATCTCACCGCGGCGCCCGGTGATCGAGACGTCGGAGAAGCCTTCGCCCGAGAGCCCGGCGACCTCGAGCACGGTGTCGCCGAACGCGTCGTCAGCCGGCTTCGGCGGGAACGTGGCGTCCAGCTGCCGCCCGACGATGAGCGCCAGGAGCTCGTCGTCGGTGACGGCGTCCACCAGGGTGCTTCCGCGCAGCCGACCGTCACGGAGCACGGTCACTCGCTGGGCGAGCATCCGGACCTCGGCGAGCCGGTGGGTGATGTAGATGACGGCCGTGCCCGCCTCCGCGAGGGCCCGGACCCGGTCGAAGAGCAGGTCGACCGAGTCGGGACCGAGCGGGGCGGTCGGCTCGTCCAGGATGAGCATGCGCGGACGGACCGCGAAGGCCTTCGCCAGCTCGAGGAGGTGCTTCTGGGCCACCGAGAGGTGGTCGACCCGCTCCTCGAGGTGCACCCCCAGGTCGATGTCGTCCAGCACCGCGCGCATCCCGTCGCGCTCGGACCGGCCTCCCGACGTGAGCACGTCCGACGGGAGGGCCAGCCTCAGGTTCTCCGCCACCGTGAGGTCGGGGAGCACGGCCGGGTGCTGGTGCACGATCGCGATCCCGGACCTCGTGGCGGCCGCGGGCGTCAGCGAGGCGTGCTGCTCGCCGTCGATCGTCAGGACGCCGCCGTCGGGCTCGATGGTCCCTGAGGCGACACCCATCAGCGTCGACTTGCCGGCACCGTTCTCCCCCAGCAGCGCGTGCACCTCGCCCGGCAGCACCTCGAGGGAGACGTCGGTCAGCGCGGCGACACCGGCATAGCTCTTGGACACGCCGGACAGCAGCATCGTCGGCGGTCGCACGGCCACAGCGGTCGTCTCGGTCATGTCGTCGTCCTCCACGGGGTCGGGGTCCCTCCGGTCTGGGTAGCCGGGCCGGCCGGGTGGCAGGGCACCCGACCGGCCGCGGCGGTCACTTGAGCAGCGCAGCCTGGTCCTCGGGCGACATCTCCGCGGAGAGGTAGATGTCACCGGGCRGGTCGGACTTGCACTCCACCGGGTTGGGGTCACCGGTCACGGAGTTCTCGAAGACGGCGTGCTGGTGGGTGTCCTCGGTCGGCAGCTCGCCGCCCGTGGCCTCGGCGATGGCGTACTGCATGGCCAGGCGGACGTGGTCGTTGCCCGTGGCGATGGAGAACATCTTGAAGTCGGGGTTGTCCTTCTCGTTGTCCTTCCAGAAGCAGCCCAGGACGTTGCCGTCGGAGGTCGCGAGCGCCGGGATCGAGCGTCCGGCCTTCGTGAACTCCGGCAGCGCGCCGACGAGGGACGGCCCGAAGTCGCTGACGATCACATCGATCTTGTCGTACTTGGAGATCGCCGCCGTGAGCACCTTCTGGCTCAGCGCCGGGTCCCAGTTGGTGACCTCGAAGGGCTGCTCACCGATCATCGTGTACTTCTCCGGGTCGAGGGTGTTTGCCAGCCCCTCGGCCTCGCCGAGGCCCTGGCTGTTGCCCTTCGGCCCGCTCAGGAACAAGACGTTGCCGCCGTCGGGGAGGATCTCCTTGATCCAGTTGCCCCAGTTGACGCCGTCGTTGACCGAGTCCAGCGCGATGTACTTCGTGTAGTCGACGCCGTCCTCGCCCCCGGGGTCGACGCGGTAGGGCACCGTGACGACGCCGGCCTGGAACGACGTGCGCAGGGC
>NZ_JBFUMD010000392.1:0-3757 GCF_054049555.1 Nocardioides sp. P5_C9_2 | reverse complement strand
GCCCCGAAGGACGTGACCATCGGCATGGTCACGTTCGCCGGCAACGCGGTCGACTCCATCGCGCCGACCACGGACCACGCGTCGGTCGCCGCAGCCCTCGACGCGGTAACCCTCACCAAGGGCACGGCCGTCTACGACGCCATCCGTGCCGGTGTCAACCTCGCCGGTGACGAAGGCTCCCGCTCGCTCCTCGTCCTGTCCGACGGCGCCGACACGAGCAGCAATTCGACCCTCGCCGTGGCCATCAACGACGCCAAGGAGGCCGGGGTCGTCGTCGACGTCGTCTCCATCGGCACGGCCGACAAGGCCGGGTCCCTCGCGGCGCTCGCGGAGAACACCGGCGGCGCGGTCATCCCGGCGGACCCGACGGCGCTCCGCGCTGTCTTCACGGCGCAGGCGGACGCCCTCGCCGAGCAACTCCTGCTCACCTTCGACTCGCCCTCCGACGTCAACGGCGAGGCGACGATCACCGTCAGCGCCGACGCCGGTGAGACAACCTACGTCGACTCGGCCTTCGTGACCCTCGATTCCGGCGGCGCCTCGGCTCCGAAGGTGGTCGATCGGGGCAAGGCTCTCGTCAGTAAGCCGGTCATGCTGGCCGGAGTTCTGGCGGTGTTCCTGGGCCTCTCGGGTCTCCTGGCCTCGGTGCTCACCGGCTCTGGGAAGTCGACGGCCGAGACGCGTCTCGACGCCTACTTCGATCCGACCGGCAGGAAAGACCGTCGTCGTCGCACCACCTCGTCCGGCTCCTTGGACCTCAAGGAAACCGCCGTCTCCGTAGCGTCGAAGGCCGTGAACGGCAACCTCGAAACCCGCGTCTCCCAGCGCTTGGCGGGTGCAGGATCCGCACTCACAGCCGCCGAATGGGTTCTCCTTCACGCGGGCATCGCGGTCGGTGCCGCAGCAGTGGGTTTCGTTCTAAGCGGCCTCGGACTAATGGTGCTGTCGTTCGTATTGGGACTGGTGCTCCCTTGGGCATCCTTGAAATGGCGTCATCGACGACGCCTCGGCAGGTTCAACGGACAACTCGCGGAGACGCTCGGCATGCTGGCCGGTGGACTACAGGCCGGACTTTCCCTTCCCCAGGCCGTGGACAGCGTGGTCGCCGAAGGCCACGAGCCCATGGCCGGCGAGCTGCGTAGGGTCTTGGTGGAGCAGCGACTGGGGATCGATATCACCGACGCGCTTGCGGCTGTGGGCGAGCGGATGGAGAGCGAGGACTTCGGCTGGGTGGTGATGGCCATCCGGATCCAGCGTGAGGTCGGCGGCAACCTGGCCGAGATCCTGCACACCGTCGCCGAGACCCTGCGCGAGCGCGAGTACCTCCGCCGCCAAGTCAAGGCGCTGAGCGCCGAAGGTCGCCTGTCCGGCTACATCCTGGTCGGACTTCCTCCCCTGATCTTCATCTACATGACGTTCGTCAACCGGGATTACATCTCCCTGCTGTATACGACGTTCCCGGGCATGCTCATGCTGGCCGCGGCCGGAGTGCTTCTGGGCCTGGGCTCGTTCTTCATGTCCAAGCTCGCAACAGTGAAGGTCTGACGTGGACAGCGTTCTCCTCCTCGCCGGTGCCGGCCTCGTCTTCGGCGCCATCACCCTCGCTCTCTCCATCATCGGCGTGACCTCGTCCGAACGACGCGGCGTCGCCYGGTCGGTGGCGGCCATCCAGGCCATCGACAGCGCACCGGCCGTCCTCAAGCAGGAGATCGAGAAGCCCTTCGGGGAGCGGGTGCTCGGACCGCTCGGCGACCGGCTTGTCGATACGGGTCGCAAGATCGTCCGCGCCGACACCGCCGCCAAGCTCCAGTACCGCCTCGACATCGCCGGCAACCCGCCGGCCTGGGACGTCAACCGCATCATCGGCCTCAAGGTGCTTGGCATGGCCGTCATCGGGATGCTGGGTCTCCTCTACATCCTCGGCCAGGGTTGGCCGTTCTACCGGGTCGTCGTCGCGACGGGGCTCCTCACCGCCTTCGGCTACGTCCTGCCCAACGTGCTGCTCTACAATGCGGGCAAGAAGCGTGAGACGCTGATGCGCAACTCGCTGCCCGACGCCATCGACCTGCTGACGGTCTCGGTCRAGGCAGGCCTGGGGTTCGACGCCGCCGTCGACCGGGTGGCGCGCAACACCGACGGCCCGCTGTCCCAGGAGTTCGCGCGGCTCCTCCAGGAGATGCAGCTCGGGCTCGGTCGCGTCGAGGCGATGCGAGCTACGGCGCAACGCACCTCCCTCGACGACCTCAAGTCGTTCTGCAACTCCATGGTGCAGGCCGACGCGCTCGGCATTCCGATCGGCCGGGTGCTGCGCGTGCAGAGCACGGAGATGCGGACCAAACGTCGCCAGCGCGCCGAGGAGAAGGCTCAGCAGGTGCCCGTGCGGATGATGATCCCGCTGGTGCTGTTCATCCTGCCGTRCCTGTTCATCGTGATCCTCGGGCCCGCTGGTATCCAGATCGCCGACACGTTCAGCACCATGTGATGCCGTCCCTCCGTCCGCTCCGCTCGACCCCGGAGCCCCTGGCGCCTCCGGGCATGGCCGGGCGTTCCTGGCGCGTGACCACGGCCTTCCGGGTCTTCGTGCTGGCTCTGGCGACGGGGTTGCTGCTGGGTCAGTCGACCGCAGGCAGGTCGGCCCCACTGCTGGTCGCCCTGATGTTGGTCGCCTGCGCGGCCTCGTTGCTGGAGATGGGCGCGCCCCGCCCGCTCGTGCGCTGGGTGCCGGTCGGGGAGGTCGTCCTCGTGGCCATCCTGCTCGGTTCCACCCCCCACCAGGCGGGCCTGTCGGTCTACCTCGCGGTGCCCGCCGTGGTGGCCGGGGTCCGTCATGGGCTGGTCACCACGATCAACGTCGCCGTGACCGGCGTCCTCGTGCTCCTCACGACGCTCGCGCTCACCGCCGCCGAGGCCGAGGGAGCTCATCTGGCCGACAGCCTCACGTGGCTGGTCGTGGGGCTGGGCATGGGCGCGCTGGCCAGCTGGCAGACCCGGTCGGTCCGCGACCTCCAGGCGCAGCAGGCGCCCTACGCCGCTGCCCACCAGCTCCTCTCCCAGCTGCACAGGCTCACCCAGCGAGGCGAGGTCGGTCTCGACGTCCGGTCCCTCGCTGCCCGTCTCGACGCTGACCTGCGTGCAGTGACAGGAGCCACGCGATCCGCGGTCGTGGCGGGTGGCACGTACGTCTCGCCGGACCTGCTGGCCGCCCACGGAGACCCCGTTGACCTGCTCCGGCACGCTTGCACAGACCCTGCCGTGGTCCCCCCCACGATGCACGTCGTGCCGCTCCTCGGAGCCGACCACCGTGTGGGGACCGCGGTGCTCTACCGGGCCGACGGGTGGACGAGCAACCTGCGCAGCGGCGCGGCCGAGGTGGCCGGCGACCACTCCGTCCGGCTCGACACCGCGCTGCTCTTCGACTCGGTCCGGGTGGTCGCCACGACGGAGGAGCGCAACCGCATCGCCCGGGAGATGCACGACGGCGTCGCCCAGGAGATCGCCGCGCTCGGCTACGTAGTCGACGAGATCGAGTCCACCACTGACGAACCTGCCATCCGCACGCTCTCCGCAGGCCTCCGCGACGAGATCACCCGCGTGGTGGCCGAGCTCCGCTTCTCCATCTTCGACCTCCGCCACGACATCACCGACGGCCACCTCGCCAGTGCCCTTGCGGAGTACGTCCGTGAGGCCGGGCACCGCACCGACCTGCACGTCCACCTCACGCTTGACGAGTCGGGCCCGTCCCTGCCGCTGCGTACCC
>NZ_JBFUMD010000391.1:0-3778 GCF_054049555.1 Nocardioides sp. P5_C9_2 | reverse complement strand
CTTGCGACCCCCGATCGAGGCCTTGTCGGTCGACCGCTTCGCGACCGACACCATCCGTCCGTCGTCGCCCGCGCGGGAGACGAGCTTGTAGACGAAGCCGCAGGTCGGGTGCCCCGACCCGGTCACCAGCTGGGTGCCGACGCCGTACCCGTCGACCGGCGCGGAGGCCAGCGAGGCGATCGCGTGCTCGTCGAGGTCGCTGGTCACCAGGATCCGGGTTCCGGTGGCCCCCAGCGAGTCGAGCTGGGCCCGCACCTCGTGCGCCAGCACGCCCAGGTCGCCCGAGTCGAGGCGCACCGCCCCCAGCCCGGGGCCGGCGATCTCCACCGCGGACCGCACGGCCTCCGCGACGTCGTAGGTGTCCACGAGCAACGTCGTCCCGACGCCGAGCGCGTCGACCTGCGCGCGGAAGGCGTCCGCCTCGGTGTCGTGGAGGAGGACGAAGGAGTGGGCCGCCGTGCCCGCCGTGGGCACGCCGTACCGCTGCCGGGCGGCGAGGTTGGAGGTGGTGGCGAAGCCGGCGACGTACGCCGCCCGCGCGGCCGCCACGGCCGCCTCCTCGTGGGTGCGCCGCGACCCCATCTCGATGCACGGCCGGTCCCCGGCGGCCCAGGTCATCCGGGACGCGGCCGAGGCGATCGCGGAGTCGTGGTTGTAGATCGACAGCAGCACCGTCTCGAGGAGCACGGCCTCCGCGAAGCCGCCCTCGACGACGAGCAGCGGCGAGTAGGGGAAGTAGGCCTCGCCCTCGGCGTACCCCCAGACGTCGCCGGCGAAGCGGTACGACGACAGCCACTCGCAGGTCGTCTCGTCGACCACCTCGGAGAGCACGGCGAGGTCCTCGTCGGTGAAGCGGAAGGACTCGATGGCGTCGAGCGCGCGGCCGACGCCGGCGACCACGCCGTAGCGACGGCCGGCGGGGAGACGGCGCGGGAAGAGCTCGAAGACCGAGTGCCGCTCGGCGGTGCCGGCGTGCAGGGACGCCTGGACCATGGTGAGCTCGTAGTGGTCGGTCAGCAGCGCCGGCGATCGGGTCACCGGTGCAGCCTCCCACGGGGGAGTGGCCCCCCGGTCCTGTGCCACCATGACCCCGTGTCCGCTGCCAGCCCTGTCGAGGTCGATCCGACGCTCTCGCCGGACGAGATCACGTTCCTCGCCAAGCCGTGGGTGACCATCGTGTGGAACGACCCGGTCAACCTGATGTCCTACGTCGCCTACGTCTTCCAGAAGTACTTCGGCTACGACAAGGCGAAGTCCGAGCGGTTGATGATGGAGGTCCACACGGACGGCAAGTCGGCGGTCTCCACCGGCACCCGCGAGGAGATGGAGCGCGACGTGCAGGCCATGCACGAGTACGGCCTGTGGGCCACCATGGAGAAGGCCTCGTGAGCGGCAGCGGGGAGTGTGCACGGTGACCGGCTTCGCCCGGCACCGCAGGAGCCGCCTGGTCATCGCCACCTTCACCGGGTTCGAGGCCGACCTGCTGCGCTCGCTGGCCTCCCAGATCGTCGAGCTGCTGCGCAACGAGGCGGCCGTCCCCGACGAGTCCCGGGACCCGTTCGAGGCGATGATGGACTTCTCGGGACCGACGACCGCCCCCGAGGACCCGGTGCTGCACCGCCTCTTCCCCACGGCGTACGCCGACGACGAGGACGCCGCCGCCGAGTTCCGGCGCTTCACCGAGGGCGGCCTGCGTGACGGCAAGGCCGCTGCCGCGATCACCATCATCGACGGGCTCGAGGAGGCCGGGCTGCCGCCCGAGCTGAGCGAGGACGGCCTGATGATCGACGTCGAGCTCGACGAGCCGACCGCCGAGACGTGGATGCGTTCCTTCACCGACATCCGCCTCGCGCTGGCGACCCGGCTCGGTGTCGAGGACGGGGACGAGGACCGCTGGCACGCGCTGCCCGATGACGACCCGCGGGCGCAGGCGCACGACATCTACGAGTGGATCGGCTGGCTCCAGGAGACCCTCGTCGAGGCGCTCACGGCATGAGCCCGGTCCCCGAGTTCGTCGTCGAGATCCGCAGGATGATCGGCACCCACCCGCTCTGGCTGCCCGGGGTCACCGCGGTGATCCGCCGCGACGACGAGCTCCTGATGGTCGAGCGGGCCGACAACGGGGCCTGGACCCCGGTCACCGGCATCGTCGACCCGGGGGAGGAGCCGGCGGTGGCCGCGGCCCGCGAGGCCCTGGAGGAGGCCGGCGTGGTCATCAGCGTCGCCCGGCTGGCCTCGACGTCGGTGATGTCGGGGGTCGTCTACGACAACGGCGACCGCGCGTCGTACCTCGACCTGACGTTCGCCTGCACCTGGCTGAGCGGCGAGGCGCACGTGGCCGACGACGAGTCGACCGACGTGCGGTGGTGGCCGCTGGACGCGCTGCCGCCGATGTCGGAGGCGATGGCCCAACGCGTCGCCGACGCCCTGTCCGACGAGCGCGAGGCCCGGTTCGTCACCGACCCGGACGCCGCGCCGGTCCGCGAGGCACTGCGCCCCGAGCGCCCGGTGCTCGGCGTCGACGCGTGCCGTGCCGGCTGGGTGGGTGTCCTCCTCGCCCCCGACGGGCAGGCGACCGTGCACGTCGCCGCCTCCGTCACCGAGCTGTGGGGCCGGGTCCGCGAGGGTGCCGAGCCGGCCGTCGTGGCGATCGACATCCCGATCGGCCTCCCGGACTCCGGCGCGCGCCGAGCGGACGCCGAGGCCCGCCGTCAGCTCGTCGGCAAGGGCTCGTCGGTGTTCCCGACGCTCACCCGCGCGGCGTACGAGGCGCAGACCTACGAGCTGGCCCGCGCGGCCCACCTGGCCGCCACCGACGGCGAGCGCAGCGCCAGCGCGCAGGCCTACGCCCTGGGCCCGAAGGTCCTCGAGGTCGATGCATGGGTCCGCTCGGGACCCGGCCCGGAGGTGATCGAGGTGCACCCCGAGCTCAGCTTCGCCCGGATGGCCGGCTCTCCGGTGCTCGCGCGCAAGAAGGACCGTGAGGGGGTGGTGGCCCGCAGGGCGGCACTGCTCGCCCACGGCCTGACCGCACCCGCATGGTCCCGCGGTGCCGGCTTCGGCGAGGACGACCTCCTCGACGCGTGCGCGGCCGCGTGGAGCGCCGCCCGTCACGAGCGGGGAGCGAGCGAGTCCTTCCCGGCCCGGCCGGAGGTCTTCGGCGACGGCATCCCCGCCGCCATCCGGGTCTGACCGAGACCTCAGCCGGAGTGCGTAGTGACGCCGTACCGCTCGCGGGACGCCAACGCCCAGCGGGAGACGGGCACCGACACCAGCGCGATGACCAGCATCAGCCCGGCCAGGACCAGCCAGCCCGTCTCGCCCATGTCGACGCAGAGCAGGGTCACGATCGGCGGCCCCACCACGGCGATGACGCTGAACCCCAGGCCGGCGAAGCCCTGGTACTGCCCCTGCCGCTCGTGGGGCGCGAGCCCCATCTGCAGGCCCCACTGGCCCCCGGAGCCGATCATCTCGCCGACCACGTGCACCAGCGAGCCGGCGACGAGTACCACGACGGCGAAGCTCACGCCGCCGCGATCGGCCAGGGAGACGATCGCGAAGCCGGCAGCGATCCACACCGAGCCGCGCACCAGCGCGCGCGCCCCCGCCTCGACCGAGTCGGCCCGGCGTGAGAGCCGGACCTGGAAGATCGCCACGCAGGCGGTGTTGAGGATCAGCAGCACGGCGACCATCACCGGCGGCGCCTGCGTGCGCTCGGAGATGTAGAGCGCGAGACCGAGCTCCATGACGAAGAAGTGCAACGAGAACAGCCCGGTGA
>NZ_JBFUMD010000390.1:0-3794 GCF_054049555.1 Nocardioides sp. P5_C9_2 | reverse complement strand
CGGCGCCACCAGCCATGCCGCCGGCGGCCATCCCGGCGCCGCCGAGACCACCGCCCGCGCCACCCGCCGAGGCCCCGGGGCCGCTGGGGGTGTACCCGTTGGCCCCCGGCGAGTAGTCGAAACCCCCGTCGGTGCCGCCGGTCACGTTGGCGCCCGGGTGGTACTCCGGCACGTGAGGAGGGTGGTACGACGGTTGCTCGGTCGGGATCGGCGTCGGGTTCGGCGTGGGCGTCGGGTTCGGGATCGGCGTCGGGTTCGGCGTCGGCGTCGGCGTCGGCGTCGGGGTGGGAGTCGGCGTCGGGGTGGGAGTCGGCGTCGGCGTCGGAGTCGGCGTGGGGGTCGGAGTGGGGGTCGGGTTCGGCGTCCCCGGGGTGCCGGGCGTCCCGGGAGGAGTCACCGGGCCGCTCGGCGGGGTGCTGTTGCCGGGCGTCGTGGGCGGATCCGCAGGGTCGGGCTCGCCGTGGATCTCCTTCATCACCTCCGCCTGGGCCTCGTACTCCTTGTCCATGGCCTCGAGCGCCTTGCGCGCGTTGTCCTCGTACATCTGCTCGTTGTGCAGGTACGTGGTCATCTGCGAGTTGTACTGACCCATCGCCGTCTCCTGCTTCGGCGTGGGCTGCTGGCCCGGCAGGGGGCCCTCCGGCTTGGTCGGCGGTTGGTTCATCGGGCCGGACAGCTGGAGGCCGTTGCGCGCCGCGATGGCGTCGTAGGCCGCGGCCTGGGCGGCGCCGAGGGCTCCGGAGCCCTTGCGCATGTCGGCGGCCGCGATCTCGAGCTTGTCGCTGATCTCGTTGAACTTGGCGACCATGGCGGCACCGGCCTGGCCCTCGATCTCGCTGTCGATCGTCCGGCCGTGGCTGCGCAGGCTCGCCGCGAGCTCGTCGACGGAGCTCGCCCGGCTGCGCCAGTTGTTGGAGACCCCGGAGATCGACTCGTCGTCCGCGGTGGCGAGGACCGCCTGGAGGCGGTCGCGGTAGTAGCGGTTGACCATCAGTCGTCACGTCCTGTCGTGTCGGCGGGGGCCTGGGCCGGCGGGGTGTGGCGGTCGCCGTCCATCTGGTCGACGGCCAGCTCGGTGCGGTGGAGCAGGGCCAGTGCGGCGGCCTCGGAGTCCGCGTCCTTGCCCGTGATCTCCTTGTCGAAGTCCTGCATGGCCTGCATCGTCGCCGAGATGCCGGACACCGCCTCGATGAGGGAGTTCTGGAGCTTGAGGTGGGCCTTGGTGGTGTGCGTCCCGAGATACTGGCCGCTCCAGGCCGACCCGAACCACGCGTCCTTGACGGGTCGCAGCTGAGTGGGGGCCAGGTCGTCCGGTGACGTCTCCAGGATCGCGACGATGCTGTTGATGACGTCCGGTGGGACCTTGACCGAGCTCAGCGTGCTGCGTACGCCGCTGATGCCGCCGACGTCGGCTAGCAGGACCATGGTGTGCCTCCCCTTGGCTCCATGTGGTGATGGACAGATGTGAGTGTGGGCGGCTCGCGCCGCGTCACGCTCGTTCCCCGCGGTGGCGGGCCCCAAACCCGGGCGCCCGCACATTCGCGACATAGTGTGCCCGGCAACGTCCACCTCGTCCCCTCGGAAGGCGAAATCCGTGACGACACGCATGGGCCTGGCAGCAGCGGCAGCGGTTCTCCCACTCGTCCTGGCCGGTTGCGGTGGTGGCAACGACGAGACGCCCGGAGCGTCGAGCTCCGACCCGGGAACGCCGGGGTCGTCGCCGAGCAGCGCCGAGTCGCCGTCGGAGACCGGGTCCACCCCGGCCGTGGCCCCCGCGGCCGGACCCATGCTCGACATCGACGGAGTGCGGCTCCGGGCCCCGATCGCGTGGTCGCAGGTGCCGGACAAGTTCGCCTTCCGGCAGGCCGCCTTCCCCCCGTTCCACGAGTCCTACGTCTCGGTCTTCCGCTTCCCCAACCTCAGCGGCGCCACCCTGGACGCGCTGGGAGACGCCACCTTGAAGAACAAGGACTGGACACCCAGGGCCCAGCGCCTGGAGGACCAGGTCATCGACGACCAGCCGGTCTACCACCTCGCCGGACCGCGGAGGGACGGCGCCCACCGGGAGACGTTCGGGACCGTCCTGGACGACGCGGAGCTCCAGGTGACCTTCGAGTTCGCCGAGGACGAGCCTCCGGCCTACCGCGAGGACGTGATCGCCAGCGTGCTCGAGACGGTCGACTTCGGCGAGACGTCCGTCGAGGCGCCCGAGCCCGGCACCGTCCCCCCTGCTCCGGCGCGTGGGCCCGTCATCACGATCCCCGCGGCCCGGCTGCGCATCCCGGTGTACTGGGGCCCGACGCCCTACCCCTTGGCCACCCTGACGGGCGCCTTCCCGCGGGGGGTGCTCGGGACCTCGGTCAGCCTGGCCACGACACCGCCGGGCGACGTCGCGGACCTGGAGGAGCTGGGGGCCGCCGCCGTTCGGGACAAGGGCTGGAAGTCGCCCGCGGAGCGCCTGGACGACGTCGTCCTCGACGAGCAGCCCGCGGTGCACGTGGCCGGGCAGGTCAAGCCCGGCACGTACGTCGAGAGGTTCGCCCTGCTCGTCGACGGCGAGCGCCTCGACATGACCTTCACCTTCGCCAACGACGAGAAGCCGGCCTACCGCGACGAGATCGTGGCCAGCGTGCTCGCCACCGTCCAGCTCGGCTGACCGGCCCTCGGCGCCCTGTCAGCCGACGAGGTGCGCGGGGAACCGGTACTCGGTGCTCATCTGCGAGGGGGCCGGACCGACGACCCGCTCGACACGCCCGTCGACGGTCGCGCGGACGACGTACTGCGCACTGCCCTGCGTGACGGTCGCGAGCAGCGTCGTCGCGTCCTCCCAGACGACGTCGCTGACGGCGGCCGCGGACCGGGCGTCGTTGCCGCTCACGAAGTCGACCACCGGCTCGCCCGTCGTCGCGTCGAGGATCGCGACCGAGGGCGACCCGAGCGCGTCGAAGTTGGGCGACAGCCCGACCACGTAGGTCCCGTCGGGGCTGAACGCTCCCAGCGAGTGGTCGCACGTCTCCCACACGAGGTCCTGCTCCTCGGAGAGCGGGTCCAGGACGCCCGAGCAGGACCCGTCGCCGGTGAACTCCGTCTGCCCGGCCACCAGGCCGGTGGTCGACGACGTGCTGTCGACGCGGTTGAAGCCGCCGAAGTCGGTCATGGTGCCATCGGCCGCGACCACCCGGTAGCGGTACTGGCCCGTGTCCGGGTCGCTGGCCTCGACGACGACGGAGTCGTCCGAGACGTAGCCGAGCGGCCGGTGGACCGCCTCCTCGCTGCTGCGGGTGGCGACATCGGTGTAGGTGTAGTCCGCGACCCGGGGCAGCGCCGTGGTGAGCAGGGTCCACCGCCCCACCCCGTCGTACCGGGTGAACGCCACGTGCCCGCCGTCCTCGCGCACCGCGAGCCCGCTGGTGGGCCCGCCTCCTCCGTCGGTGACACCGAAGTCGCTGTCGAGCATCTCGACCGTGATGCCGGTCTCGGGTGTTCCGGCCGAGAGGGCGACCCAGCCCCCGTCGCCGTCAGGGACGATCTGGAGGTAGGCCTCGGGGAGGTCGTAGGTCGCAGCGGGGGTGACGAGCTGCTTGGCGTCGACGACGACGTACGGGACCCGCGGGGCCGCGCCCTCCGGCGCCGAGCGCGGGTCGAGCGGCACCGGCTTGGTGATCGGGGTGATCGACTCCGCCGGCTGGAGGTCGAGCCCCCGGCCGTCCCCGCCGGTGGGCAGCAGGGACAGCGGGAGCACGACGGCGGCCGCGACGGCGGCGACCGCCACGCCCGCGACGGCGGCGCGGCGC
>NZ_JBFUMD010000389.1:0-3799 GCF_054049555.1 Nocardioides sp. P5_C9_2 | reverse complement strand
GTCAAGGACCTCGACATCGAGATCGCCGACGGCGAGTTCCTCGTGCTCGTCGGCCCGTCCGGCTGCGGCAAGTCCACCGCCCTGCGCATGATCGCCGGGCTGGAGGACATCAGCAGCGGGACCCTGACCATCGGCGACCGGGTCGTCAACACCCTCGCCTCGCGGGACCGGGACATCGCGATGGTCTTCCAGTCGTACGCGCTCTACCCGCACATGACCGTCGCCGACAACATCGCCTACGGCCTCAAGATCCGCCGCATGGACAAGTCCGAGATCGACACGAGGGTCAAGCGTGCGGCCGACATGCTCGAGCTCGGCCCCCTCCTGGACCGCAAGCCCAAGCAGCTCTCGGGCGGGCAGCGCCAGCGCGTCGCCATGGGCCGCGCGATCGTGCGCGAGCCGCAGGTCTTCCTCATGGACGAGCCGCTGTCCAACCTCGACGCCAAGCTGCGCGTGCAGATGCGCGCCGAGATCGCCCAGGTGCAGCGTGACCTCGACGTCACCACGATCTACGTGACCCACGACCAGACCGAGGCGATGACCATGGGCGACCGGGTCGCCCTGATGAAGGCCGGCGTGCTGCAGCAGCTCGGCGCACCCCAGCACCTCTACGACCACCCCGACAACATCTTCGTCGCCGGCTTCATCGGCTCCCCGCCGATGAACATGGCCATCGGCCGCGTGGAGCGCACCGACGGCGGGGTCACCGTGAGCGTCGGCGGCGCGACCGTGCAGGTGCCCGACTCGGTGTCGTCCGCCCGGGCCGCGCTGGCGTCGTACGCCGGTCGCGACGTCGCCGTGGGCGTCCGCAGCGAGGACATGGAGGACGCCAGCCTCGCGCGGGACCAGGGTCGGCCGCGACTGACCACCTCGGTGAGCCTCACCGAGGCGCTCGGCTCGGAGATCGTCGTGCACTTCCCCGTCGACGCGCCCCGCGTGGTCACCGAGGACACCAAGGCGCTCGACCAGGACGCCGGGACCGAGGACGTGCCGGTGGCGCACACGGCCGCCAACACGTGGGTGGCGTCGTTCAGCCCCCGCTCCCGCGTGCGCCCGGGCGACCAGGTCGAGATCGCGATCGACGCGGAGCGGCTGCACTTCTTCGACCCGGAGACCGGGCTGGCGATCCGCGGCTGAGTCGGGTCAGGCCCGGAGCCCGAGCCGGAGGGCCCCGACGATCTCGAAGCCCGCCGCGCGCGCCTCGTCGCTCAGCGAGATGCCGTTGAGGAAGGGGTGCACCAGCCCGGTGTGCCGCCGCAGCGTGACCGGGACGCCCGCGTCGCGCAGCGCACGCGCGTAGGCCTCGCCCTCGTCGCGGAGCGGGTCGAAGCCGGCGACCACGACGTACGCCGGCGGGAGCCCGGAGAGGTCCTCGGCCAGCAGCGGCGAGGCGCGGGGGTCGCTGCGGTCGGTGTCCGGGCCGAGGTAGTGCTCCTCGAACCAGTCCATCTCGCTGTCGGTGAGGAAGAAGCCGTCGCCGTACGCCGCCCGCGATGCCGTGCGGGAGGTGAAGTCGACGCCGGGCACGACCAGCACCTGGAGGTCGGGCAGGTCGTCGGTGCCGCGGAGCTGCTGGCAGGCGACGGCGGACAGGTTGCCGCCGGCCGAGTCGCCGGCGACGGCGAGCCGGGTGCCGTCGTACCCCCACCGGTCGCCGTGGCGCCGGGCCCAGCGCACCGCGTGCAGCGTGTCCTCGACCGCGGCCGGGAACGGGTGCTCGGGGGCGAGGCGGTAGTCGACGGAGAGCACGGCGACCCGGCCGTGGCGGCACAGGAAGCGGGTGACGGCGTCGTGGCTCTCGACGCTGCCGAGGACCCAGCCGCCACCGTGCAGGTAGACGACGACCGGCGGCGGGCCGTCGAAGCCGCCCGGCTCGTCCGCCGGGAGGTAGAGGCGCGCCCGGACGGGCACCTCGCCGTCCTCGTCGATGGTGACGTCGTGCACGGCGCCGACCTCGACGGTGGGCCCGGTGAAGGCCCAGGACTCCTTCTCGAGCAGCGCCCGGGCCGCGGGAACGTCGAGGGCGTCGTACGACGTCGTGCCGGTCAGCGCCAGGGCGCGCAGTGCCAGCGCGAACTGCGGGCTCAACCGCTGGCCCTCGCGGACGACGTCGGGGCCGGCGAGCAGCGACTGCAGCCGCGCCGGGCTCGCGGAGGCGACCCGGTTGATGCGGCGTTCGAGGCGGTCCCGGCGGCTGGGCCCCAGGGTCACTGCGCCACGCCGTACAGGCGGTCGCCCGCGTCGCCCAGGCCGGGGACGATGTAGCCCTTCTCGTTGAGGCGCTCGTCCATCGCGGCGGTCACGACGGTGACGGGGACGTCGAGGCCCTCGAGGCCCTTCTCGAGCGCGGCCACGCCCTCGGGGGCGACGAGCAGGCAGATGCAGGTGATGTCGTCGGCGCCACGGTCGGTGAGGAAGCGGATCGCCGCGGCGAGGGTGCCGCCGGTGGCCAGCATCGGGTCCAGGACGTAGCACTGGCGCCCGGACAGGTCCTCGGGGAGCCGCTCGGCGTACGTCGACGCGGCCAGTGTCTCCTCGTTGCGGATCATGCCGAGGAAGCCGACCTCGGCGGTGGGCAGCAGCCGCATCATCCCGTCGAGCATGCCGAGCCCGGCGCGCAGGATCGGCACCACGAGCGGCTTGGGGGCGGCGAGCTTGACGCCGGTCGCCGCGGCCACCGGGGTCTGGATGGTCACGTCGTTGACGCGGACCTCGCGGGTCGCCTCGTAGGCCAGCAGCGTCACCAGCTCGTCGGTGAGCCGGCGGAAGGTCGGGGAGTCGGTCCCCTCGTCACGCAGCGTGGTGAGCTTGTGGGACACCAGCGGGTGGTCGATGACGTGGGTGCGCATGGCGCAAACCCTAGTGGGCGCGGGCCACAACAGGGTTGGCGCCGGGTCGGCTTTCTGCGACGCTGGAACCTCGGTCGGGTCGGAGCACGCGGAAGGAGCCTGGGATGCCTGAGCTGTCGGACGGGATCGACTTCGCGGTCGCGGCGTTCCACGACGACGGCGAGTGGCAGGTGCAGGAGATCGCCTCCCCCGCCTACGACTCCGTCGACTCCCTCGCCCACGCGCTGCGCCGCCTCCCCGGTGACAGCGGCGCGTTCGGGATGGTGGCCGTCGACGAGGACTTCTTCGTCCTCGTCCGCGTCGCCGGCTCGACGACGCGCGTGCTGCTGTCCGACGTGACCGCGGCCGAGGAGTGGGAGCTGGCCCAGTCGGCCGTCGACTTCCTCGGCCTGCCGCCCGCCGACGACGAGGACGAGCAGGTGCCCGCGGGCGACCTCGACCTGCTCGGAGACCTGGGCGTGCACGCCATCGACATGGGGGTGCTCCTCGACGACGAGGACCTCTTCCCCGACGAGATGCTCTCCGACATCGCCCGCCGGATCGGCTTCGGCGAGCTCTTCGACGACGCCGTCGGGTTCACCTCTGCATGATCGCGGGCCTCGTGTGACGTGGGAGCCCGCGATGCGCCTCGCCCTGGACGAGGCGCGGGAGGCCGTGACGACCGGCGACGTCCCGATCGGTGCCGTCGTGCTCGACCCCGACGGCGAGGTGATCGCCCGCGGCCGCAACGTGCGTGAGGCCGAGGGCGACCCGACCGGTCACGCCGAGGTCGTCGCCCTCCGGGGGGCCGCCGTCGCGCTCGGTGAGTGGCGCCTGACCGGGTGCACCCTGGTCGTCACCCTCGAGCCCTGCACGATGTGCGCCGGCGCGGCCGTCCTGTCCCGGGTGGGGCGCGTCGTCTTCGGCGCGTACGACGACCGGGCCGGCGCCGTGGGCTCGCTGTGGGACGT
>NZ_JBFUMD010000388.1:0-3813 GCF_054049555.1 Nocardioides sp. P5_C9_2 | reverse complement strand
GAGCAGGCGCCATCATCGGTGGGGCACTCGGGGGTGCGCCAGGAGCGGCGATCGGAGGCGCGATCGGTGGGGTCGTCGGCACGATCGTCGATGACTGCAAGGACTGACCGCACGGTGGATCGATGGCGTCAGGTCTGCCGCTCCCGGCGCCTCGACCGCACCGAGACCGTGGAGAAGCTCGACGACACCGGCATCCGACTGGTGCGGCGACTGGCCGGCACGCCGGTGTTCCCCGAGCGGATGGCGCGGGCCCGGGTGGTCCACAACGTCGAGGAGGTCGGGGTGCTCGGGCACCTGCTCCCCGACCAACGTCACCGAACGTCCAGGGGGCGGCCGTCGACCTGACCTGCCGTACGCCGATCATGAACCCGTGGAACACCAGCAGGGGCCGCAGTCGGTCGAGGAAGAGGCGAAGGTCGTCACGCTCTGCGGATCGACCAGGTTCGAGGCTGAGTTCGCGGAGGTCAACCAGCGGCTCACGATGGAAGGGTGCCTCGTGTTCAGCCTCGGGATGTTCAGCCTCCCCGACCTGGCGGACTACGACTGGGCAGCCGACGCCGCGGACCTGAAGGGGCGGCTCGGCCGCGTGCACTTCCAGAAGATCCGCATGGCCGACGAGGTGTACGTCGTAGATCCGGGCGGCTACGTAGGTGAGTCGACCCGACGGGAGATCGCCTACGCGGACTCGCTCGGCACGCCGGTTCGATACCTGAGTCGCGAGGGTCTGCCTCGCACCGGAGACGGCCGCCACGAGTGAGTCCGGCCGCCGAGGCCACCCTCCTCACGGGGTGTGTCCCTCTTCGGGCTGACCCTGCGGTCATCCGTTGATGGCGGGCTCGAGGTGTTGGGCGTCAGGGGACCGATGGAGGCCAGCGATGCCTTCGCCACCCCTCCCAGGTCGGGAATCCTGCGGGCGGGGCACCGACAGGTTCGCTGCCGTCGAGTTCCCCTCGGGTGGGGACGCTGATGACGGCAGCCCACTCAGCGAGCTCCTCGTCGGACATGTGCCACGTGGTGTGCGGTTCCTCAGCGTGGCGCCGGTCCAGTCGTCTCCGCTGCTCGGCCGGTGGGAGGTCGAAGTAGCGCATCTCCACGCCCGCACCGAGGTCGGCAGCTGCCTGACGTAGCGCGGAGCGCTCGTCCCGAGCCCAGAGACCGAAGTCGATGACGACGTCGATGCCGAGCTCGAGTGCCCGCAGACCGATCTCGATGAGCCGTCCTTCGATCACGTCCGACGCCGACGGCGGGTTGGCGAGCCCGAAGAGGGCCTTCACCCACTCGTCCTTCGTGAGGCGCAGAGCCTGTTCCTCGACCTCGATGCGCCGTGCTTCTGTGGTCTTCCCGGTGCCCGGCAGCCCTACGGTCAGGAACAGAGTCGGTCGTGTCGTCATCGCTTCCCTATCGCAGTGGTGCGTCATCATCGCTGACATCAGTTGTCCCGCAGCGAGAACGGCTGAGGCGGTCGTGAAAGGTGAACCGCCCAGGTGCCGTTGCGTGACCAGCGCCGGAAGTGGGACCAGACCCGCGTCCATCGGTCAGGTCACTGAGGTACGACATGCCCCGCACCGTGACGTTGTGCTCGACCCACGCAATGGGGACACACCCCATCAGAGGGCGAGGCGGTGGCGGCCGCGGGTGGCCTTGGCCGCCAGGTATCCCCCGTTGACCGCGGAGCGGTGCACCGCCGTCGGGACGAGACGCTCGACCTGGATGCCGGCCAACGCGAGCTGAACGGCCTTGTCCGGGTTGTTGGACAGCAGGTGCAACCGATCCTCGCCCAGGGCACGCAGCATCTGCGCGGCGACGGCGTAGTCGCGCTCGTCCTCCTCGAAGCCCAGCGCCAGGTTGGCCGCATAGGTGTCGAGCCCGACCTCCTGGAGTGCGTAGGCGTCGATCTTGTTGTAGAGCCCGATGCCGCGCCCCTCCTGCCGGAGGTACAGCAGGTAGCCGCCGGACCGCGCGATCAGCGCGATCGCCTCCTGGAGCTGGGGGCCGCAGTCGCACCGCTCGCTGCCGAGCACGTCCCCGGTCAGGCACTCGCTGTGCAGACGCACCAGAGGGACGCCGTCGGGCCGGACGTCCGGCGCCGCGCGGTCCCCGAGCCCGAGGGCGACGTGCTCCCGACCGTCGACCAGCCCGTCGAAGCTCACGAGCCGAGCCGGGGTGGACGAGCCGTCCGGCAGYCGCACCGGGAGCCGGACGTCACGCCGGACGGTGGCCGCCGCGACGCCCTCCCGCCCACGCCGGACGCGCATCCCCTCGGTGCTCATGCGGTCGCCTCGAAGCGGGCGGACAACGCGTAGCGCAGGAGCACCACGTCGCCGATCTGGCGGGTCTCAGCCAGGTGCGCCCGGTGACCGGGGTGCCACGGGAAGGCGCCGTCCCCGACGAACCGTCGGGCCTGCGAGGAGCCCACGAAGAACGGGGCGACCACCAGGTGCAGCTCGTCGGCGGTGCCGCTGGTGAGGAACTGGGTGTGGACCCGGCCCCCGCCCTCGACCATGAGCCTCCGGACGCCACGGTCGTAGAGGTCCTCGGTGAGTCGCCCGACCTCGACCCGTCGTCCTCCGTCGACGACGGTGGCCACCGCGGACAGGCGGCTGCGGGCCACCGGCACCGCCCGGCTCGCGCAGTAGACGATCTTCTCGCCGTCGCCGGCCACGAAGAAGTTGCTGCCGGCGTCGAGACGGGCGTGCTCGGTGACCGTGACCTTGGTGGGCGACTCGGCCAACCCGCGGTCGCGACGCAGCCGGCGCAGGCGCGGGTCGCGCACCAGCAGCCTCGGGTTGTCGGTGCGCACGGTGCCAGCTCCCACGAGGATCGCGTCGCACGCGGCGCGGACCTCGTCCACGCGCTCGAGGTCAGCGTCGTTCGACAGCACCAGGCGCTCCTCCGTGGSTCCGCCCAGGTAGCCGTCGAGGGAGRTGCTGCAGCTGAGGATGGTGTACGGGCGCTCAGGCATCGACCTTCCCTCCCACAGTCACTCGGGCTCCGCCCGCGGCGTGCCGGCGTCCGGCCACGCGCGCCGAGGCACGGCGGTCCGACCCGACGAGGAGCACCAGCGCCCCGGGCAGGTTCGCGACCAGCACGATGGCGCCGTACGCCACGGCGGCCGCCACGCCCGCGGCGCTCCCGAGCCCGGCAGCGGCGAACACCCAGGCGGCCATGCCCTCGCGGGGGCCCCAGCCGGCGAGGTTGAGCGGGAGGCCCGCCGCGACGAGGACGACCACCGCGAGCGGGAGCAGGGTCGCGAGGGGGACGGTGACGCCGACCGCCCGGGCTGCCAGCAGGTAGGTCGCGACGTGTCCGGCCATCGCCACCACGGAGGCGGTCACGACGCCGGGCCAGGAGCGGCGGACGAGCAGGCCGACCCGCAGGTCGTCGTGAACACCCCGGAGCAGCCTGCGCCACCACTCGCCGCCCGCGGCGGGCGCTCGCCACGCCGCCAGCGCGACCGCCAGCGTGACGACGGCCACCGCGCCGAACGCCCACGGCAGCAGCGGACCCACCGGGGACGGCAGCACCAGCAGCACCACTGTCGCCACCACCGCCTGCACCGCCTGGCCCGCGAACCGCTCCCAGCCGACGGCACGCAGCGCGAGGCCGGTCGCTCCCGAGGAGCGACCGTGCACGACTCCACGGTGCACGTCGCCGAGCACGCCGCCCGGCAGGACGGTGTTGAGGAACTGCGCCCGGTAGCAGGCGGCGACGGCGGCGGGGACGCGGATCCCGACACCCAGCTCGCRTGCGACCAGGTGCCACCTCCACGCGCAGGCGACGGTGGTGATCACCGCGATGCCCGCGCCCAGAGCC
>NZ_JBFUMD010000387.1:0-3815 GCF_054049555.1 Nocardioides sp. P5_C9_2 | reverse complement strand
ACCCCGTCCCGGCCGTCGACCACACGCTGGTCTCCGACGAGGACGTCGCCGCCCTCAAGGCCACCGTGCTGGACTCCGGGCTCGACGTGGCCGAGCTCGTCTCGACCGCCTGGGCCTCGGCCGCGACCTTCCGGTCCACCGACAAGCGCGGCGGGGCCAACGGCGCCCGCATCCGCCTGGAGCCCCAGCGGGGCTGGGAGGTCAACCAGCCCGAGCAGCTCGCACGCGTCCTCGAGACCCTCGAGGGGATCCAGCGCGACTTCAACGCCGCCGGCGGCGCGCAGGTCTCGCTGGCCGACCTCATCGTGCTGGCCGGGTCGGCCGCGGTCGAGAAGGCCGCCCGCGACGCGGGCGTCGAGGTGACCGTGCCGTTCCACGCCGGTCGCACCGACGCGACGCAGGAGCAGACGGATGTCGACTCCTTCCGGGTCCTCGAGCCGCGCGCGGACGGCTTCCGCAACTACCTGCGCCCCGGCGAGAAGACGCAGCCGGAGGTCCTGCTCGTGGACCGCGCCTACATGCTCGGCCTCACGGCCCCGCAGATGACCGTCCTGGTCGGGGGGCTGCGCTCGCTGGGCGCCAACGTGGCCGGCGCCGCGCACGGGGTCCTCACCGACCGGCCCGGTGTGCTCACCAACGACTTCTTCGCCAACCTGTTGTCGCCCGGCACTCGCTGGCGTGCCTCGGAGTCGGAGGAGAACGTCTTCGAGATCCGTGACCTGGCCACCGACGAGGTGCGCTGGACCGCCTCCGCGGTCGACCTCGTCTTCGGCTCCAACTCGCAGCTGCGGGCCCTGGCCGAGGTCTACGCGAGCACCAGCGCCCAGGAGAAGTTCGTCCACGACTTCGTGGCTGCGTGGGTCCAGGTCATGGAGCTGGACCGCTTCGACCTGCGTTGAGCCCGTGGGCACCCCGCCCGGCGCGGGGTGCCCACCCCTCGTCGGGCGGTCCGGGTCGTCGACCCGTGCCTCCTATCCTGTGCCCATGGCAGTCCGTGCAGTCCGTGCAGTCCGTGCAGTGCGAGGGGCGACGCAGCTCGACGAGGACACCCGCGAGCACATGCTCGACCGGGTGGCCGAGATGGTGCTCGACGTGATGTCGTCCAACTCCTTGGAGGTCGACGACTTCATCTCGGTGATCTTCACCGCCACCAGCGACCTGGTCAGCGAGTTCCCGGCGTACGCCGCCCGACGGCTCGGCTTCGGTGACGTGCCGCTCATCTGTGCCCGCGAGCTCGAGATCGCGGGGTCGATGCCGCGGGTGGTGCGGATGATGGCCCACGTGGAGACCGACCTCACCCGGGGCGAGGTCACGCACGTCTACCTGCACGGTGCCGCCCACCTGCGCCGCGACCTGACCAAGACGCGCGACGTCCCCGATGAGCAGTGAGCTGACCGGACCGGTCGAGGTCGTCGGCACCGGTCTGCTCGGCACCTCGATCGCCCTCGCCTGCAGCCGGACGGGGATCGAGGTGCTGCTCACCGACGTGGCCCCCGAGAACGTCCGCACGGCCACCGGTCTCGGTGCCGGTCGGGCACGCCGTCCCGAGGACCGGCCGCAGCTCGTCGTGGTGGCCGTGCCGCCCGACCACCTCGCCGACGCGATCGTCGCGGCGCTCGGTGTCGGGGACGCGGTCGTCACCGACGTCGGGTCGGTCAAGGCCGCCCCGCTGGCCGAGGTGGCGTCGCGGGTCGACGCCGCCTCCCTGGCCAGGTACGTCGGGTCGCACCCGATGGCGGGCAGTGAGCGGTCGGGGCCGCTCGCGGCCAGCGCGGCGCTCTTCGACGGGCGACCCTGGGCCGTCACGCCCCACGCGACAGCCGACCGCGCCGCGGTGACGCTGGTGTCCGCGCTGGTGCGGCTGTGCGGGGGAGTCGAGGCACGCCTCGCCCCCGAGGAGCACGACCGGGCGGTGGCCCGCACGTCCCACCTGCCGCACCTGGCGGCGGTCCTGGTGGCCGGTCGACTCACCGGAGCACCGCCCGAGCACCTCGCGCTGTCCGGCCAGGGCGTCCGCGACGTCMCCCGGGTGGCGGCGAGCGACCCGGTGCTGTGGCAGCAGATCCTGGGCGCCAACGCCGACGCGGTCACGGCCCTGCTCGGGGAGGTGCGCGAGCAGCTCGACGTGCTCATCGCCGCGGTCCGCGACAGTGACCGCGAGTCGCTGGAGGCCATCCTCGGCGCCGGCGTGGCCGGCACCCGGGTCATCCCCGGCAAGCACGGCGGACCGTCGAGGCCGATGCGGTCGGTCTTCGTCTCGGTCCCCGACCACCCGGGCGAGCTGGCCCGGCTCTTCGGCGACGCCGGCGAGATCGGGGTCAACGTCGAGGACGTCCACATCGACCACGACCCCGGTCGCCCGGTCGGCCTCACCGAGCTGCTGGTCCTGGAGGAGGACGCCGAGCACCTCCTGGGTGCTCTGGAATCTCGCGGGTGGACCACTCACCGGTAGTCTCCGCTCGTGAGTTCCCTGCCTGTGAGTCCGCTCGTCGTCGCCATCGACGGCCCCTCCGGCTCCGGCAAGTCCAGCACGTCGAGGGGCGTGGCCGCCCGGCTGGGCCTGGCCTACCTCGACACCGGCGCGATGTTCCGCGCGATCACCTGGTGGATGCTGCGCCACGGCGTCGACGTCCACGATCCCGCCGCGGTCGCCGCCCGGGTGCACGAGCCCGTCCTCCACTCCGGCACCGACCCCCTGGGGCCGACCATCGCCGTCGACGACGCCGACGTGGCGGTGGGCATCCGCTCCGACGAGGTCAACGCCGCCGTCAGTCCCGTGAGCGCCGTCCCCGAGGTCCGTGCCCTCCTCCTCGACCTGCAGCGCCGCATCATCGCCAGCAGCCTCACTGCCGGCGGGATCGTCGTGGAGGGCCGCGACATCGGCTCGGTCGTGGCCCCGGACGCGACGGTCAAGGTCTACCTGTCGGCCGACCCGGGCGCCCGTGCCGCCCGCCGCGCGGCGGAGGCCGGCGGCGACGTCGCCGCCACCCGCGAGTCCCTCCTGGCCCGGGACCGGATCGACTCGGGCCGCACCACCGCGCCGCTGGTGATGGCCGACGGGGCCGTCCACATCGACACCACGCCGTACACCCTGGACGAGGTCGTCTCCCAGGTCGTGGCGCTGGTGGAGGCGGTCGAGGCGGACGCGTGACCGCCCTCTCCACCCCGTTGCCCCGCACCCGGGAACACATGGTGGCCGCCTCCCTGTTGTGGTGGCAGCCCTTGCGCGACATCGAGGACGATCCCAGGACCGGGGTCGTCGAGCACCACCAAGACCAGCAGCACCGAGGAGTGTCATGACCGAGTACGACGACGCCAGCGCCCCCGAGGACCAGGTCACCGGTCCCACACCGGTGCTGGCCGTGGTCGGGCGCCCCAACGTCGGCAAGTCGACGCTGGTCAACCGGATCATCGGTCGCCGCGAGGCCGTGGTGGAGGACCGCCCCGGCGTCACCCGCGACCGCGTCTCCTACGACGCCCACTGGAACGGTCGCGCCTTCACGGTGGTCGACACCGGCGGCTGGGACCCCGACGCCCGCGGACTGGCCGAGCGGATCAAGGCCCAGGCGGAGGTGGCGGTGTCGCTGGCCGACGCCGTGCTCTTCGTCGTCGATGCGACCGTCGGCATCACCGACGCCGACGAGGCCGTGGTGAAGATCCTGCGCAAGAGCGGCAAGCCCGTCGTGCTCGCCGCCAACAAGACCGACGACCAGCGCACCGAGGCCGAGGCCTTCGGCCTGTGGAACCTCGGCCTGGGCGAGCCCTTCCCGGTCTCGGCGCTCCACGGCCGCGGGTCGGGCGACATGCTCGACGCC
>NZ_JBFUMD010000386.1:0-3822 GCF_054049555.1 Nocardioides sp. P5_C9_2 | reverse complement strand
CAGCAGGCCACGCCGGGCGGCCTCCTCGCGCACCTGCGGCTTGCTGGTGTCGCCGAGCGGGAAGAGCGAGTGGGCGAGCTGCCGCTGGTCGAGGACGCCGAGCACGTAGGACTGGTCCTTGCCGTGGTCGACGGCGCGGTGCATCTCGATCAGGCCGTCGGCGCCGGTGCGCAGCTGGGCGTAGTGACCGGTCGCGACGGCGTCGAACCCGAGAGCCAGCGCCCGGTCGAGCACCGCGGCGAACTTGATCTTCTCGTTGCACCGCAGGCACGGGTTGGGCGTGCGGCCGGCGGCGTACTCGTCCATGAAGTCCTCGACCACGTCCTCGTGGAAGGCGTCGGAGAGGTCCCACACGTAGAACGGGATGCCGATGACGTCGGCCGCGCGGCGGGCGTCGTTGCTGTCCTCGATGGTGCAGCAGCCGCGGGCACCCGTGCGGTACGACGCGGGGTTGCGCGAGAGGGCGAGGTGGATGCCGGTCACGTCGTGGCCGGCCTCGACGGCGCGGGCCGCGGCGACGGCGGAGTCCACCCCACCGGACATGGCRGCGATGAGCCTCATCGAGGGGTCCTCATCGTGACTTGGCCGCGCGGGCGCGCTCCACGACCGGTCCGATGGCCTCGACGAGTGCGTCGACGTCGGCGGCGGTGGAGGTGTGGCCGAGCGAGAAGCGCAGCGAGTGGCGGGCCTGGTCGGCGTCGCAGCCCATGGCCAGCAGCACGTGGGAGGGCTGCGGGACCCCGGCGCTGCAGGCCGAGCCGGTGGAGCACTCGATGCCCCGGGCGTCGAGGAGCATGAGCAGCGAGTCGCCCTCGCAGCCCGGGAAGCCCAGGTGCGCGTTGCCGGGGAGGCGGCCGGGGACGTCACCGTCGGCGGCGTCGAGCGCGGCGCCGTGCAGGTGGGCGTCCGGCACCGCCTCGACGACCCGGCGGACCAGGTCGTCGCGGAGGGCGGCCATGCGCTCGGCGTGCTCGGGCTGGGCCTTGACCGAGGCCTCGATGGCGGCGGCGAGCCCGGCGATGGCCGGCGGGTCGAGGGTGCCGCTGCGGATGTCGCGCTCCTGCCCGCCGCCGTGGACGAGGGCGGAGACGCGCAGGTCGCGGCGTACGACGAGGGCACCGACGCCGTAGGGGCCACCGACCTTGTGCCCGGTGAAGCTGAGGGCGTCCACGCCCGAGGCCTCGAAGTCGACCGGCACGGCGCCGACGGCCTGCACCGCGTCGGTGTGGACGGGGATGCCGTGCTCGTGGGCCAGCGCGACCACCTCGTCGACCGGCTGGAGGGTGCCCACCTCGTTGTTGGCCCACATCACCGACACCAGGGCCACGGAGTCCGGGTCGCGCTCGATGGAGCGGCGCAGGGCGTCGACGTCGAGGCGGCCGCGCTGGTCCACGGGCAGCAGCTCCACCTCGGCGCCGTCGTCGGTGGCCAGCCAGTGCAGCGGGTCCAGGACCGCATGGTGCTCGATCGCGGTGGACAGGATCCGGACGCGGCGCGGGTCCTCGCCCCGACGGGCCCAGAAGATGCCCTTGAGGGCGAGGTTGTCGGCCTCCGTGCCCCCCGCGGTGAAGACCACGTCCCCGGGCCGGCAGCCCAGCGAGCGCGCGATCGTCTCGCGGGCCTCCTCGACCACCCGGCGTGCCGAGCGCCCGGAGGCGTGCAGCGAGTTGGCGTTGCCCACCGAGGCCAGCTGCGTCGTCATCGCGTCCAGCGCGACGGGCAGCATCGGCGTCGTCGCGGCGTGGTCGAGGTAGACGGGGGGTCCGGCGGTGGTCATGACCTGCCAAGCCTACGCGCGGGGTGCCTGAGGTCCATCTCGGCGTTCACGCCCGGGCCGCCCGGAGGCCACCTAGGCTCCCGCCCATGTGGCTGGTGTCTCGGCTCGTCGTCCTCTGCCTGCTCCTCGGCACCGGCGCCTGCACGGCCGAGGCCCGCCCGAGCCGCCCGACGTCCACCGCCCTCGGCGCCGACGACCTGCGGCTCGCGGCCGGCGCCGTCGTGGAGCGGCGGGAGGCCGCGTTGCACGACGGGGACCGGGCCGCCTTCCTGTCCACCGTGGACGACGACGCGCTCCAGTTCGTGGCCACGCAGGCTCGCTGGTTCGACAACCTGGCGGCCATGCCGGTCGGCGACCTGCGCCTCGAGCTCGTGGACGACGATCCGCCCGCCCGGGTCGAGGACGGCGAGCTCCGCCTGCCGGTCGACCTCACCTTCCGCCTCGACGGCTTCGAGCAGCGCAGTGTCACGCAGCGGCTGCTGTACACGTTCCGGGACGACGACGGGGAGGCCGTGCTCGTCGACGATCGCGACGCCGAGCGCGACCGCCGTACGGGGTGGCTTCCGGACCCCTGGGACGTCGCCCACGTGGTGGTCCGGGAGAACGGCCCGATCCTCGGCTTCTTCGACGAGGAGACCGAGCCCTACGCCAACGCCGTCATGAAGGACCTGACAGCCTCGCGAAGGACCGTCCTCGCTGCGGTCCCGGACTGGTCCGGTCGGGTCGTGGCCTATGACATCTCCGACCTCACCGCCCTCGAGGAGCGCACTCCCATGGACGTCGCGGAGACCGGCGGGGTCGCCTACCCGGTCCCGGCCCGCCCGGGCTCGAGCAGGGTCGCCGCCTACCGCTTCGTCGTCAACCCGGACGTGGTCCACAACGACCTGCAGCGCGAGTTCCTGCTGCGCCACGAGCTGGCCCACGTGGCACTGGCCGGCAGGGACGACCAGAGCCCGCGCTGGCTGGTGGAGGGCGCCGCCGAGTACGTGTCCCGCAGCCACTACTCCGTCGGGCAGCAGCGCCGGATGGCGGCGTACGTGCTGGCGTACCTCGGCGCATCAGCGCCCCGGCTGGTCGACGGCGCCGAGTTCTACGCCGACGCCGATGCCAGCTACGGGATGGCCGGGGCCGCGTGCACCTACCTGGCGGCGACGCGCGGGACGCGGAGCCTCTGGAACCTGATGGACGCCTTCACCGCCGAGCGGCGTCGGCTCGGGCAGGCCGCGCCGCTCTCGTCGAGACAGGTCGACGCGGTCCTGGCCCGGGAGATCGGCCTCGACGAGCGGAGCCTGGCCCGGGCAGCCGTGGCGTGGGCGACCACCGGCAGCTGAGGACTCACGACGCCATCGGTCCGACCAGCCAGGGGTGGTCGGCGCGTTCACGGCGTACGGCGTCGCGCAGCCACGCCTGCGCGCCCGCGTCGAGCAGCGGCCACGCCACCTCGAGGTCGACGGTGTCCTTGGGGCGGTGCAGCCGCGCCTTGTGGTGCAGCACGACCTCGGGACGCATGTAGCGGATGCCGTCGGCGGCCACCCAGGTGACGTCGGCGAGGGGGACGACGTGCGCGTCGTCGCGACGACTCATCCACAGGCCGTCACGGTCCTCGGACAGGATGCAGTCCAGGAACCACGGGGCCTTCGCGTGGTCGCGCAGCCACACCTGTCCCGCCCCGGCGTGCGGCTCGGGGAMGGCGTCGCTGACCGGCCGGATCGCCCCGCTGCCGGCGCTCCAGACGTGATGACGGTCGCCGACGTGCGCGCGCAGCAGCGGCAGGTCGCGCCGCCAGATCACCAGGTCGATGTCCTCGTGCCGGCGGGCCACGCCGGTGAAGGCCTCGATCGCCCAGCCGCCGACGACCCACCACTCCCCCGGGTAGCCGGCCATGAAGGCCGCCGTGCCGGCCGGGTCGAGGGCGTCCCATGCGCCGTACAGGCGCTGGAAGGCCTCCTCCTCGGCGAGCTCCTCTGCGGAGGGGTCCCAGGTCACGACACGCTCCTCAGAGGAGCACGAGGTCGTCGCGGTGCACGACCTCGCGCTCGTACGCC
>NZ_JBFUMD010000385.1:0-3833 GCF_054049555.1 Nocardioides sp. P5_C9_2 | reverse complement strand
GGCCGCGACCCTGGACACCCTCCTGGACAAGGTGTCGGCGGCCATCCGCTCCGAGCAGCGGCTCACCTCCGAGCTCGCCCACGAGCTGCGCACCCCCCTCACCGCCGTCCAGGGGACGGCTGACCTCGCGCTCCTCGACGAGGGCCTCTCCCCCGAGGCGCGCGAGACGATGGAGGAGGTCGCGGCGGCCGCGCGCCGGATGGCCACCACGATCACCACCCTCCTCGAGGTGGCCCGCACGGAGGCCGGGACCCGGGACGCCGCCTCCAGCTCCCTCGCCGACGTCGTCGAGGAGGTGCTCCGCACCGTCGCGCACGAGCGTGTGGACGTGGTCGTCTCGGTGGCCGACCAGCGGGTGGCGGCTCCGCCGGCGATCCTGGCCCGGGCCCTGACCCCCCTCGTGGAGAACGCCGTGCGCATCGCCCGGACGCAGGTCGTGGTCTCGTCCCCGGACACGGCTGCGGGCTCCGGCGACGTACGGCTCCTCGTCGAGGACGACGGACCGGGCATCGAGGATCCGACCGATGACGTCTTCCTGCCCGGGACCAGCTCGTCGGGGGGGTCGGGCGCGGGCCTCGGGCTGGCCATCGCCCGGAGGATGGCCCGCAGCGTGGGCGGTGAGGTCACCCTGGCCCGGCCGCAGGGCCCGACGCGCTTCGAGCTGCGGCTTCCCCGCGCCTGAGCGGACCCCGTCGTACGGGAGGATGACGTCATGCCCGCGACCAGCCCCACGCCCGTGGCCACCGACCGCCCCGTCGTCCTCGACGGGGGCCTCTCGACCGCACTGGAGGCCCTGGGAGCGGACCTCGGCTCCGCCCTGTGGACGGCACGGCTGCTCAGCGACGCGCCGCAGCTCGTCGTGGACGCCCATCGCGCCTTCTTCGACGCGGGCGCCGAGGTGGCGATCGCGGCCAGCTACCAGGCCAGCGTGCCCACCCTCGTCGCTGCCGGCTTCGACGAGCACGAGGCGACCAGGCTGATCACGTCCAGCGTCGCGCTGGCGCGGCGGGCCCGTGACGAGGCCGCCGGGGCCTCGTCGGGCGACGGGCGTCGGCTCCTCGTCGCCGCCTCGGTCGGCCCGTACGGCGCCGTGCTCGCCGACGGCTCGGAGTACCGCGGTCGCTACGGGCTCTCGGACCGCGAGCTGCGGGACTTCCACGCACCGCGCCTCGAGCTGCTCGCCTCGGCCGGACCCGACCTGCTCGCGGTGGAGACCATCCCTGACGTCGACGAGGCGCGGGTCCTGGTGCCCCTCCTCGACGAGATCGGCATCCCGGCCTGGCTCACCTACTCCGTCCGGGAGGGGCGGACCAGTGCCGGGCAGTCGCTCACCGAGGCGTACGACGCCCTCGCGGGCTCCACCTCGCTGGTCGCCGCGGGCGTCAACTGCTCCCGGCCCGACGAGGTCCTCGGCGCCGTACGGGCCAGCGTCGGGGCCACCGGGCTGCCCGCCGTCGCCTACCCCAACAAGGGCGGGCGCTGGGACAGCGCGACCCGGACCTGGGAGGGCCCGTCGGGGCTCGACATCGGGCTCGTCGAGGCCTGGGTGGGTGCCGGAGCCCACTACGTCGGAGGGTGCTGCGGCACCGGGCCGGAGGACATCGCGGCGCTGGCCGCCGCGCTCGCCGACTGAGGCTCACAGGCGGGAGGGACGCACCCCGACGTACCTGGTCTCGAGGTACTCCTCGATGCCCTCGGCCCCGCCCTCCCGGCCGAACCCCGAGGCCTTGACACCACCGAACGGCGCAGCGGGGTTGGACACGATGCCCTGGTTGACGCCGAGCATCCCGACGTCGATCCGTTCCATCAGTTGCCATGCCGTGTCGAGGTCGCGCGTGAAGGCATAGGCCGCCAGCCCGTACTCCGTGTCGTTGGCCAGCTCGACCGCCTCGTCCAGGGTGGCGAAGGAGGTGACCGGCGCGACCGGACCGAAGATCTCCTCGTGGAGCAGCCCGGCATCGCGGGGTACGTCGCGCAGCACCGTGGGCGGGTAGAACCACCCCGGCCCACCCTGGGCCTGACCGCCCACCAGCACCTCGGCGCCGGCGTCCACCGCGCCCCCGACCAGGGCCGCCACCTTGTCGCGGGACACCTCGTCGATCAGCGGGCCCACCTGCACACCGGCCCCGGTGCCGCGTCCGACCACCATCGCGCCCATGCGCGACGCCAGTCGGTCCGAGAACTCCGCGGCGACGCTGTCGTGCACGATGAAGCGGTTGGCCGCGGTGCAGGCCTCTCCCATGTTGCGCATCTTGGCGAGCATCGCCCCGTCGACGGCCGCRTCGAGGTCGGCGTCGGCGAGCACCAGGAACGGGGCGTTGCCGCCGAGCTCCATCGACACGCGCAGCAGGCGCTGGGCCGACTGCTCGACCAGTCGCCGACCGACGTCGGTCGAGCCGGTGAAGGTGAGCTTGCGCGTACGCGGGTCGCGGACGAGCGGCTCCATCACCTCTCCGCTGGAGCTGGTGGTGATGACGTTGAGCACGCCGTCCGGAAGGCCCGCCTCGGACATGAGCCGGGCGAAGGCCAGCATCGACAGGGGTGTCTGGGCGGCGGGCTTGACCACCATGGTGCAGCCCGAGGCGACCGCCGGGCCCACCTTGCGCGTCCCCATCGCCAGGGGGAAGTTCCACGGCGTGATCATCAGCGTCGGACCCACCGGGCGCTTGAGCGTCAGCAACCGGGTCGCACCGTCGGGCGAGGTCGAGTAGCGACCCGCGACCCGCACCGCCTCCTCGCTGAACCAGCGCAGGAACTCCGCGGCGTACGTCACCTCGGCCCGGCTCTCGGCGAGCGGCTTGCCCATCTCCAGGGTCATGAGCAGCGCGAGGTCGTCGATCCGCTCGCGCATCAGCTCGAAGCCTCGCCGCAGGATCTCGCCCCGTTCACGGGGCGGCATGTCGGCGAAGGACTCCTGGTGGGCCACTGCCGCGTCGAGGGCCCGCACACCGTCGGCCGGTGAGGCGTCGGCGACCTCGGCCAGTACCTCACCCGTGGCGGGGTCGTGGACGGGAACCGTGCGGGCGCCGTCGGCGGCCACCTCGAGACCCTCGATCCACAGCCCGGTGGGGACGGCGTCGACGACGCGTCGCTCGTCGTCCGGGGAGGTCCCGGTCATGCGGCACCACCCTCGAGCCCGTGCCGCACGGACTGCAGGAACCGCGCAGCGTCGCCGCCACCGAGGAGTCGCGGGTCGTAGCTGAGCGACAGGTGCGCCATGGCCCGCACGACGATCGCCTCGCCGCCGTCGGACGTCCTCACGACCGGTCGTCGTACCACCGCACCGATGCCCAGGACCGTGGAGCGGTCCCGACCCAGGAGGGGGGTGTCCAGCAGTGCTCCGAGGCTGCCGGTGTCGACGACCGCGAACGTGTGGTCGACGTCCGAGGGCCGTCCCGCCGCGATCCGGCGCGCCAGCGCGACCGTGGTGAGGTCGGCCGCGTCCTCGACGACGGCACGGGGCGTCCCGTCGGCGTCGAGGACGGCGAGGTGCACCGCGCTGGACCGGGTCGGGGTGCCCGTGTCCGGGTCGACCCGGCCGAGGACCCCGGGATGCGCGTCGGTCGAACGGACCGCGGCCGCGGCGACGGTGGCGAGCACCATCTCCTGCGGGAGGTCCGTCAGGTCCACCTCGACCATGGTCGTCAGCTGGGTCGCGGCGACGACAGGTCGCGGACCACCACTCCCGGCGACGGCGGTCCCTTGCCGTGCGCGGACCCGGGCCCGAGGGGAGTCGTGGTGTCGCGGCCGGCCTCGCCGGGGGCGGGCACCGGACGGCGCGGACACGGTCATCCCTTCATCGCCTGCTCGATCTCGTCACGGATGCGGTCCAG
>NZ_JBFUMD010000384.1:0-3845 GCF_054049555.1 Nocardioides sp. P5_C9_2 | reverse complement strand
GCGTGGTCGTGCTCAAGCGGTGCGTGGACGTCGACGACCTGCTCGCCACGGCGACCAGCGGCCAGGCCGACGTGGCGGTGGTGGGCCTCGAGTCACCGGGGCTGGACCCCGCGGCGGTCATGCACCTCCGACGCCACGCCGTGCGCCCGGTCGCCGTCGTGTCGCGCACCGACGACCCGGACGTGCTCGCCCGGGCGCTGCGCATCGATGTCCACGCCCTGGTCGCCTTCGACGACCCCGACGGCCTGGCCGAGGCGGTGACGACGATCGAGGACGTCGCCGACACCCGGGTCCGGCCCGATCCCGGTGCCGACCCGGACGTGTCGGTGCCCGTGGAGGGCGGACCCGACGGGGACCGCCGTCTCGTCGTCGTCTGGGGACCGGGGGGCGCGCCCGGGCGCACCACCACGGCGGTGACGATGGCCTCCGAGCTCGCCCGTCGGGGGCGCGACACGGTCCTGGTCGACGGCGACCCGTACGGCGGAGGCGTGGCCCAGCAGCTCGGCATCCTCGACGAGGTGTCCGGGATCCTCTCCGCCGCCCGGCTGGCTGGCTCGGGTCACCTGGTCGAACGGTTCGGGTCGACGTGCCGGGGCGTCGGGGACCAGCTGCGTGTGGTCACCGGCCTCCCACGTGCGGACCGGTGGATCGAGGTGCGCGGCTCGGCCATGGAGCAGGTCCTCGAGTGCGCTCTCGAGCACGGCGACGTCGTCGTGGACACCGGCTTCAACCTCGAGGACGAGCCCGGGCAGGACTTCGGGTCCCGTCCGTCGCGCAACGCGATGACCCTCACCGCGATCGATCTCGCCGACGAGGTGGTGGTGGTCGGCTCCGCGGATCCGGTCGGGCTGTCCCGCCTGGCCAGGGGTCTGGTCGACCTTCGTGACCGCACCGGGGGCACGCCCGTCCGGGTCGTGGTCAACCGGATGCGTCCGACGCTGGGGTGGTCCGAGCGGGAGATCGCCGGCATGGTGGAGGGGTTCTCCCGCGTCCTGGGACTGCACTTCCTCCCCGAGGACAGGCCGGCTGCGGACCGCGCGCTGGTCGCGGGCCGCGCCCTGGGGGAGGTCGGTGACTCGGCGCTGCTGCGCGCCGTCGGGGGCGTGGTCGATGCCGTGTTCCCCGCGTCGGTGGGGTTCGAGCAGGTCCCACGACGGGCCCGACCACGGGTCGGGAAGAGGGCCGGACGAGGGGCCGGAGAGAGGCGATGAGGGGCTAGTCCGAACGGGCCCCCCGCTGCACCCGGTCGGGTGAACCTTTGTCAAGGAACTGACAAGAGGGCTTCAAGAGGTGACACTGGTCGTCCCCCCAGCGTCAACCCCCCTTTTTGGAGTACTCCCATGCAGAATATCGTCGCGCGCTCCGGCGCGTCCGTGATTCTGGTGGCTTCCCTCGCCCTCGCCGCCGCACCTGCGGTGGGCGCTCAGCAGGTGGCCTCCCGCTCGTCCGACCGCATCAACGGCTCAGGCAAGCCCGACATGATCAAGTCCCTCTCGGGCCAGGACAAGGTCGCGTCCAAGGGCGGCAAGGACACCGTCTACGCCGGACCGGACAACGACTGGGTCGACGGCGGCTCCGGCAACGACAAGCTGTGGGGCCAGGACGACCACGACACCGTCCTCGGTGGCGGCGGTCGTGACCTCCTCATGGGCGGCACCGGCAACGACGCCCTCGACGGTGGCAACGGCGAGGACGCCGTCGTCGGCGGACCCGGCGACGACGCGCTCGTCGGCCAGGCCGGCAACGACAAGCTCCAGGGCCAGGGCGGCGTCGACTCGCTCCTCGGTGGCGCTGGGGCCGACTGGCTCGTCGGCGCCGAGGGCGACGACAGCATCGACGGCGGCACCGAGGGTGACCGCATCGACGGCGGCACCGGCAACGACTCGATCCTCGGTGGGGACGGCAACGACCACATCGACGGCAACGGCGACAACGACGCCATCGACGGTGGCACCGGCGACGACCGACTCGCGGGCGCGTCGGGCGACGACAGCATCTACGGTGGCGACGGCGCGGAGAACGTCAACGGCGGACCCGGCAACGACGTCCTCGACGGCGGTCCCGGCGACGACGGCGTCGCTCCCGACAAGACCCAGGGCAAGAACGCCGGGGGCACCCCGGAGATCAACGGCGGCCCCGGCAACGACGTGCTGCGCGGCGGCGACGGCCGTGACAAGCTCCTCGGCCTCGACGACAACGACGTCATCGACGGCGGCCCCGGCGACGACTACGCGCTGCAGGGCGGCCTCGGCGACGACATCATCATCGACGGCGAGGGCAACGACCACTTCATGAAGGGCGACGAGGGCGAGGACATCTACTTCGTCGGTCCGGGCGAGGACTCGGTCTTCGGTGAGCAGGGCAACGACACCATCTACCTGTACCCGGACGGTGCCCGCGACGAGTTCTACTGCGACGACTACGACGACATCGGGTCCGCGCTCGAGGGCAAGAACGACCGTGTCATCTACATCGGCGCCATCGACCCCCTCGACAAGATCCACGCCGAGCGGGAGACCTGTGAGTCGATCTCGGTGATCCCCTACCTGCCCGTGGGCTGGCCGTACGGCCCGGTCGCCGGCATCAGCGCCCGCCAGGCCACGACCTCGGTCCAGGCGTCCGGCACCCCGGTGCGCACGTCGTACGCCGGTCGCCGCCTCGCCCCGTTGGGCTGACGCACCGCAGGACATCCCGCGAGGGGAACGGGACCGGAGTCGGTCGGCGGCGTGCCGGCACCGGGTCCCGTTCCCCGGGGACCGTCTCCTCAGGCGGCGAACAGCAGGTAGAGCCCACCCACGGTGAAGAGCACCATCGCCAGGAGCAGCGGCAGCTGGCCGGTGAGCTGGTGGCGGCGGGGAAGCAGCGAGATGGCCCGGTCGTGCGCGGCGATGACGCCCAGCACGTGCCCGGCGACCACCGCCGCGACCTTGAGCCGGGCCAGGAAGTCCGGGTGGAAGGACAGCCAGTAGTTGACCGAGAGGTCGGCGGTGCCGAGGTAGTCGTCGCCGCGGCTGAACGGGTCGCTGAGCTGCACGAGCGTCGTCTGGCCGTACTCGACGAGGTAGGTCAGGTAGTGGGCGATGATGTAGCCCACGACGATCGGCACCACCGAGTGCGCGAAGAGGTCGGGCAGCGTCGAGCGCCGCGTCTCGGGTCCGACGCCGGTCGCCATGCAGCCCACCGCGAAGATCACCCCGACGCCCACGCAGAACGCCAGCAGCGAGACGTTGTCGATCAGGCCCGAGGGGATGGTCGTGCTCTGCACGAACCGCACCCACGGGCTGGCCTCCTTGAACGAGTCGTACGCCGTGCTGCCGAAGAGCACCGCGACGACGCCGACGAGTCCGGGGGCGACGGGCACGGTGGCGAGGTTGGCCAGCGGGCTGCGCAGGACGAGCCGGTCGTCACGCCGGCCCCAGACGGAGAGCTTGGCCACGAGCGAGGAGTAGACCTCGAAGGGG
This sequence comes from Nocardioides sp. P5_C9_2, assembly GCF_054049555.1. Taxonomy (NCBI): domain Bacteria; kingdom Bacillati; phylum Actinomycetota; class Actinomycetes; order Propionibacteriales; family Nocardioidaceae; genus Nocardioides; species Nocardioides sp. P5_C9_2. The sequence continues at coordinate 384 of NZ_JBFUMD010000384.1, read as the reverse complement.
TCGGCCCGCTCGAAGAAGCGGTTGCCGAAGAGGGCGCCGCCGATGAGCATGATGCCGAGGTAGACCGCGCACCAGAGGCGGACCGGGCCGATCTCGGTGGAGTGCGGGTAGACGAGCTCGAGCCACACGAACGCGAAGAGGCCCACCGCCGCCGGCCAGTAGCCCAGGCGCGCGGGGTAGGTGTACATCCCGACCTCGGGGTCGCTGCCCGACACCTTCGCCAGCACCGCGTTGATGGTGCGGCTGGGGCTGATCGCCTTCCACACCGGCCCGAGGAGCACCGACAGCGGGACCATCCCGACCCACAGGAACACGTAGAAGACCCCGAGGAACGGGTTGACCAGGGTGTCCTGGCCGAAGACCGCCGCGGCGGCGACGTAGACG
>NZ_JBFUMD010000383.1:0-3857 GCF_054049555.1 Nocardioides sp. P5_C9_2 | reverse complement strand
GCGCTCGCCGGTGACGCCGAGCACCTCGTCCCCGTCCTCGAGGCGGCCCGCCCGCGCGACGTGTTCGCCGACCCGTTCGCCGACGCCGCCGACGCGCCCGCCGACCTGCGACCCCTGCTGGTGGTGCTGGACGACGGCACCGAGGACCCGGCGGTCCGCGAGCAGCGCGGCCGGCTGCAGGCCGCGGCCGCACGCCGCGGCGTACGCGTCGAGACCGTGGGTGCGGAGGCCGCGACCGAGGTCGCGCGCTACGCCTCGCTCGTCCTGCAGGGCACCTACGCCTCCGAGTACCTCCGCATCGGCTTCGTCGAGGGCTGACGACCGGTCGGGGACCGTGCCGTCCGCGGATAGGCTGCGCGCGTGACCGCATCGAGCAGGACCTTCTGATGGCAGCAGGACTCTTCGCCCTGCTCGACGACGTGGCCGCCCTCGCCCGCGTGGCCGCGGCGTCGGTGGACGACATCGGGGCCGCCGCCGGCCGGGCGAGCGCGAAGGCGGCCGGTGTGGTCGTCGACGACACCGCGGTCACCCCGCAGTACCTCCACGGCTCCGCCGCCGAGCGCGAGCTGCCGATCATCAAGAAGATCGCGATCGGCTCGCTCCGCAACAAGCTGCTCTTCATCCTGCCGGCGGCCGTGCTGCTGGGGCAGTTCCTCCCGCAGCTGCTGCCGCTGATCCTCATCTTCGGCGGCGGGTTCCTCGCCTACGAGGGCGCGCACAAGGTCTGGGAGAGGGTCGGCGGGCACCAGCCCGGGGCCGAGGACGAGCTCGCCGGCCAGGGCGAGTTCACCCCCGAGCACGAGGCACGGACCGTCGCCGGCGCCATCCGCACCGACTTCATCCTGTCGGCCGAGATCATGGTGATCGCCCTCAAGGAGGTGGTCAGCTCCGACCCCGACGCGAGCATCTGGGTCCGGGCGATCGTCCTGGCCGTCGTGGCCGTCCTCATCACCGTGCTCGTGTACGGCGTGGTCGCCCTCATCGTGAAGATGGACGACGTCGGGCTGCACCTGGCGGAGAAGGACTCGGGACTCGCCCAGAAGGTCGGCGCGGGTCTGGTCGGGGCCATGCCCAAGCTGCTGTCGGCCATCTCGGTGATCGGCACCCTGGCCATGCTGTGGGTCGGTGGCCACATCTTCCTGGTCAGCCTCTACGAGATCGGCGGGCACGACGGACTGCTCGAGGGCACGTGGCTCGGAGACGTGCTCCACGCGCCGTACGACGTCGTCCACCACTGGGAGGTCGCGGTCCACGACGCCGTCGGTGGAGCCCTCGGCGGCCTGGCCGGCTGGGTGGTCAACACCCTCGTCTCGGCGCTCGTCGGACTCGTGGTCGGGGCCCTGGTGCTCGTCGTGCTGCGGCTGGTCGGCGTGGGTGGCGGTCACGGTGCCCAGGAGCACGAGGACGCCCCCGCCGAGGATTCTCCGAACATGTGAGCCCCGTCCTACGCTTCTGAGGTCCGCGCCGGGAGATCCCGACGACGCACAGACGTGCGGCGCAGACCTGCTCCACAGACTTCAGGAGACAACCGATGGACTTCAAGGTCGCCGACCTCAGCCTGGCCGAGTACGGGCGCAAGGAGATCGAGCTCGCCGAGCACGAGATGCCCGGCCTGATGGCCATGCGCGCGCGCTACGGCGCGGACCAGCCCCTCGCGGGCGCCCGCGTCGCCGGATCGCTGCACATGACGATCCAGACCGCCGTCCTCGTCGAGACCCTCGTGGACCTCGGTGCCGACGTGCGCTGGGCCACCTGCAACATCTTCTCGACCCAGGACCACGCGGCCGCGGCCGTCGTCGTGGGACGTGACGGCACCGTCGACGCCCCCCGGGGCACGCCCGTCTTCGCCTGGAAGGGCGAGTCGCTGGCCGAGTACTGGGACGAGGCCGAGAAGGTCTTCGCCTTCACCGACGAGCACGGCGCGGAGTGCGGCCCCAACGTCCTGCTCGATGACGGCGGCGACATCACGATGCTGCTGCACCTCGGCGTCGAGTTCGAGAAGACCGGTGTCGTGCCGTCGCAGGACAGCACCGACAACGAGGAGTTCAAGGAGGTGCTGCGTGTCCTGGCCCGCTCGGTCGAGGCCAAGCCGCAGTACTGGACGACCCTCGCGAAGGACATCAAGGGCGTCTCCGAGGAGACCACCACCGGCGTCCTGCGCCTCTACGACCGCTTCCGCGAGGGCACGCTGCTCTTCCCGGCGATCAACGTCAACGACTCGGTCACCAAGTCCAAGTTCGACAACAAGTACGGCTGCCGGCACTCGCTGATCGACGGCCTCAACCGCGCCACCGACGTCATGATCGGCGGCAAGGTCGCGGTCGTCTGCGGCTACGGCGACGTGGGCAAGGGCTCCGCCGAGTCGCTGCGCGGCCAGGGTGCTCGCGTCATCGTCACCGAGATCGACCCGATCTGCGCGCTGCAGGCGGCCATGGACGGCTACGAGGTCAAGCGCCTCGAGTCCGTCGTCGAGACGGCCGACATCTTCATCACCACGACCGGCAACTTCGACATCATCACGGTCGAGCACTTCCACAAGATGAAGCACCAGGCCATCGTCGGCAACATCGGTCACTTCGACAACGAGATCAACATGGCGGGTCTGGCCAGGATCCCCGGCATCGTCAAGGACGAGATCAAGCCGCAGGTCCACCAGTGGATCTTCCCGGCGACCGAGGACAAGGCGAGCAAGAAGATCATCGTCCTGTCCGAGGGGCGTCTGCTCAATCTCGGCAACGCGACCGGCCACCCGTCGTTCGTCATGTCGAACTCCTTCACCAACCAGGTGCTGGCGCAGATCGAGCTCTTCACGAAGGCCGACGAGTACGAGCTCGGGGTCCACGTGCTGCCCAAGCACCTCGACGAGGAGGTGGCTCGCCTGCACCTCGACGCCCTCGGCGTCGAGCTGACGGAGCTCACCAAGGAGCAGGCTGCCTACCTCGGTGTGGACGTGGCCGGGCCGTTCAAGTCCGACCTGTACCGCTACTGAGGCAGACTTGGGGCATGACACCACCTGCCGAGCAGCATCCCACCAGGGGCAGCATCCTGGTCGTCGACGACGACTCGTCCCTGGCGGAGATGCTCTCCCTCGTGCTGCGGCAGGAGGGCTTCGAGAGCCAGGTCGTCGGTCGCGGTGACGAGGCCCTCGAGGCCTTCCGCAGCTTCCGTCCCGACCTGGTCCTCCTCGACCTCATGCTGCCCGGCAAGGACGGCATCGACGTCTGCAAGGAGATCCGCGCCGAGTCCGGCGTGCCGATCGTGATGCTGACCGCGAAGGGCGACACCGTCGACGTGGTCGTCGGCCTCGAGTCCGGGGCCGACGACTACATCGTCAAGCCGTTCAAGCCCAAGGAGCTCATCGCCCGGATCCGGGCGCGCGTCCGCCGCTCCGAGGCGCCCGTCTCCGAGGCGCTCACCATCGGTGACCTGGCCATCGACGTGGCGGGGCACTCGGTGACCCGGGCCGACGAGCAGGTCAACCTCACCCCCCTCGAGTTCGACCTGCTCGTGTGCCTCGCGCGCAAGCCGTGGCAGGTGTTCACCCGCGAGGTCCTGCTCGAGCAGGTGTGGGGCTACCGGCACAGCGCGGACACCCGCCTGGTCAACGTGCACGTGCAGCGGCTGCGGTCCAAGGTCGAGCACGACCCGGAGAACCCCGAGATCGTCGTGACCGTGCGCGGTGTGGGCTACAAGGCCGGCACGGCCTGACGGCCGGACGACCCACGCCCATGTCCACCCCCTCCTCGACGACGAGGCTCCAGCAGACGGTCGACCGGTGCTCGTACGCCCTGCGTCGGGCACTGACGTTCTGGCGTCGCTCGGTGCAGGCGCGGGTCGTGGCGTCGACCGTGCTGCTC
>NZ_JBFUMD010000382.1:0-3859 GCF_054049555.1 Nocardioides sp. P5_C9_2 | reverse complement strand
CACCAGGAGGGCGCGCCCTCGAGGTCTGCCGCGGAGGTCTCGCCCTGGTCGCTTCCGCCGTTGTCCCCTCCGCAACCGGCGAGCGCCATGGCAGCGACCGTCAGCCCGACGGCGGCCAGGGCGGAGGGGCGGCGTGAGAGTCGTCGCAACATGAGTGTCCCTTTTCTTTCGTACTCGGATGGGGTGGTTGGAGCAGGTGGACGTGGAGCTCCCGAGCGATCAGGTCGTGGCCGGGAGACGTCGCCGGCCGCGGAGTCGACCGGCGAGGGAGCGCACGTCGACGGAGTAGAGGAGGACGCCGATGGCGAGGGCAGCGGCCTCGACGAGCGTCCGTACGGCGAAGCTGACGCCCAGGGCCAGCACGAACTGCTCCAGCTGGCTGAGGAAGAGCGCCGCGACCGCGGTGGCCAGCAGGTTGCCCCGGCCGCCGAGCAACGACGTGCCGCCGAGGACCACCGCGGCCACGCTCGGCAACAGGTAGGAGTTGCCCTGGAAGGCGGTGGGCTGGGCGACGATGCCGGCGAGGACCACGCCGGCCACCCAGTAGTGGAGCTGGGCGCCGAGGTAGCCGGCACCCTTGAAGGTGCGCACCCTCAGGCCGGCAGCCCAGGCGGCGGCCGGGTTGGCCCCCACCGCCTCGAACCGCCGACCAGCCGGCGTGAGCTTCACGACGACGCTGGTGATGACGAGGACCAGGGCGGCGATGAAGACGGCGTTCGGGATCCCCGCGCTCTCCCCACCGGCGATGCCGGCGAGCCGGTCGGTGGTACGACGTGGCGATCCGCCCGAGATCCCCAGCACGCCCGCGAACATGAGCGCGTTGGTGCCGAGCGTCGCCACGATCGGGTTGAGCAGAAGGCGCCCGACGAGGAACCCGTTGAGCAGCCCGGCCACGATCGCGACGCCGAGGGCGATCAGGACGGCGCCGAGGAGCTTGCCGTCGTCACCCTTCGGCTCGTGGGTCACGATCACGACCATCAGGGAGATGGCGCCGGGCACCGAGAGGTCGATGCCACCCTGCTGGATCACGAGGGTCTGACCGAGGGCCGCGATGGCGAGCACCGCCGCGAAGGGCAGCATGCCGCTGAGGGCACCCTGGCTCACACTCGTCGAGGCGAGCAGGGCGCTGGCGACGAACAGCGCGACGGTGGCCGCGGTGATCGTGACCAGTCCACGCGAGACGCTGAACCGGGGGCCGGGACGGACGCCGCGCGGCGCGGGGCGCTCCGCCACCGGTGCCGGTGCAGTGGAAGCCATCTGCCCTCCTCGCTGAGCTGGACGGGTGTGCGGACCGGTGAGCCTCGCTCTGTGCCGTCCGTCACACGTTCACCGTGACTGTACAAGGTGTCCCGAGGTGTTCACAAGAGGTTCACATCACTATTTGTGACGGTGGCCACGTAGGCCTGTCGCGCACCCGTCCCTCACTGGGTGACCGAGGGCCGGGACCGCATGTAGGTCGGCAGGTAGGCCATGTCCCGATCGCCGTGACCCGCACCAACCGCCGCGTCGACGACCCGGCGCGCGGCCTCGCTGACGGGCATCCCCGTGCCTTGGTCCTCGGCGAGGCCGGCGATGAGACCGAAGTCCTTCGCGACCAGGCTCAGGCTCATGGCGACGGGCTGGTCCGGTTCGAGGAAGGCGGCGCGCTTGTAGCGCACGAACGGAGCCCCGACCGCACTGTTCTCCAGGACGTCGTACGCCGTCGACGGGTCGATGCCCGCACCCTCCGCGAGGACCAGGCACTCCGACAGCGCGGAGTTCAGGTCGTGCACCACGAGGTTGACCGCGAGCTTCATCGCCTGCCCGAGACCGGGGTCGCCGACCGTGACGACCCGGGCCGCAAAGGCCGACAGGACGGTGCTGGCCGCCTCGATGTCCTCCGGAGCTCCGGCGGCCATGACCAGCAGCTGGCCCGCCGCCACGGTGGCCACGCTGCCCGAGACCGGTGAGTCCACGAAACGCCGTCCGGAGGCGGCATAGGCGGCCGACAGTGCGCGGGCCACACCGACCCCGCTGGTCCCCAGGTCGCAGATCACGGCCCCCGGGGCGAGCGCCTCGAGGAGCTCCTGATCGAGCAGGACCTCGGTCGTAGCGTCGCCGTCGGCCAGCATGCTCAGCACGACCTCCGCACCGCGCACGCACTCGGCGGCCGAGGCCGCGGTGACCAGGCCGGAGCCGCCGATCTCCTCTCGCACGACCTCGGCGCGGGCGGCCGTGCGGTTCCAGAGCCGCACCCGGTGCCCGGCCGCCGCCAGACGGTGGCACATCGCCGCTCCCATCCGGCCCGCTCCCAGCACGGCGACCTCAGCCACGGGGGTCCACCAGCACCTTCCCGGCGACCTCGCCGGCCACGAGCGGTCTCAACCCCTGGTCGACGACGTCCTCGAGACGGACGACGCGGTCGACGAGCAAGGACCCGAGATCGCGGCGGGTGAGGACGTCGAGCGCCGCAGGGAGGTCTTCACCACACACGTGCGCGACCGTGGTGCGCACGTCCACCTCGCGCAGGACCACCGGCGCCAGGCTGAGGGTGGTCGGGGCACTGTTCAGTCCGACGAGCAGGACGGTGCCGCCGCGTGCAGTGAGGGCGAACGCTCGCTCCACCGCGCCCGGCACGCCCGAGGTCTCGAAGACGACGTCCGCGCCGTCCTGGAGCAGCTCGCGGACCTCGTCCGGGCCGGCCGACGGGCTGACCAGCGCAGTGTCGGTGGCACCCAGCTCGCGGGCGACCTCGAGCCGTCCGGCATCCACGTCGACGGCCAGGACAGGACCGTCGTGCCCCTCGAGCCCTGCGCACACGAAGGACCCGATCGCGCCCGCACCCAGCAGCACCACGGAGTCACCCGGGCGTACTCCGGAGCGGCGGACGGCGTGGACCCCGACGGCGAGCGGCTGGGCGAGCGCCGCCGCCTCCAAGGTGCACGCATCGGAGACCTCGACGCAGGTGGCTGCCGGCGCCGCGACGTAGGTCGCGAGACCGCCGTCGGCGCTCAGCCCGAGTGTGAAGTAGCGCGCGCACAGGTTGGTGCGGCCACGACGACACCACGCGCACTCGCCGCACGACACGCCGGCCCCGCACGCGACCCGGCGCCCGACCAGGTGGCGCACGTCGGGCGCCGCGTCGACGACGGTGCCGACGAACTCGTGGCCCAGGACGGTCGGCCCGAGGTGGCCGCTCCCCGGGTGGCGCGTGTGGAGCGGAACCATCATCGGGCCCTTGGTGAACTCGGTGACGTCGGTGCCGCAGAGGCCGTTGTAGGCCACCTCGATCACGACGTCGCCCGGTCCGGGTGCGGGGTCGGCCCGGTCCTCGATCCGTAGGTCGCCGGGCTCGTGCAGGACACCGGCCCTCACGGCGTGGCCGCCGACGTGACGTGGACCTTGACCTGGGTGCGGTCGGCCAGCACGGCCTCGATCGCCTCGCTCGCGGACTCCAGCGCGTAGGTCGAGGTGACGAGGGGGCTGAGGTCGACCCCGGTGCGTGCCAGGAACCGCAGGGTCTGGGGCCACACCCCCGGGGAGCCGATGATGCCGCGCACCTGCAGCTCCTTGGACTGGATCTGTCCGAGCGCGGCCGGGGCCGAGCCGCCCACGTCGATGCCGATGTAGACCAACCGGGCCCGGAAGCCGGCCAGGTCGAGGGCAGCGGCCATCGCGGCAGGCTTGCCGCTCGCCTCGAAGACCACGTCCGCGCGTCGACCGCCGGTCAGCTCATCGAGCTGTTGCCCCACCTCGGGATCGGTCGGGTCGATGGTCGCCTCGGCGCCGAGGCTGCGGGCCAGGGCCGCCCGCTCCGCGTCCGGCTCCGCGACGATGACCCGCACGCCGCGGGCGGCGGACGCCGCGACCACTCCCAGGC
>NZ_JBFUMD010000381.1:0-3884 GCF_054049555.1 Nocardioides sp. P5_C9_2 | reverse complement strand
GAACGTGAGCGGTGAGACGTTGTAGAACGGCGCCCCGGAGACTCGCTCCAGGATCGGGTCGACGTTCGTGACCTTCCCCTCCAGCGACTTCGCGCGGGCGATGACGTCGGCCTTCGTCGGCTCCAGGACGCAGTCGAGACGCCGCAGCACGACGAACGGCAGGATGAACTGGCCGTACTCGTGCGCCTTCACGTCGCCGCGGAGAAGGTCCGCGATCGACCAGATGAACCCGACCTTGTCGCCGAAGCCGTTGATCCCAGACATGAGTCTCCTTCACTGCGAAAATTGCGTGACCGGTTGCCGACGAAGCATCACGGCCTCGAGTCTGTCGCCCTTGCCCCGCTCGTCGAGCGGGTGGAGCCCGGGTTACTTACGACTCGTGGACCGTCGTCGTCACGGACGTGAGTTTGCACTAGAGGGAGTGCGCACGGCTGGAAGACCCATCGTTCTACGTCCCCCGGCCCGCTTCATGCACGAGAGGTTTGAGGGTGCGGTTAGTGCTTCGTCGCGCCGAAGCCGTACGTAGTACATGGGGAAACAAACTGAAACGCTCTCCGACTATCTGACTCTTGCTGAAGTGGGTGACCTCTTGAGGCTGAGCCGCACGACTCTGTGGAGGATGGAGAAGAGCGGGTCACTCACCGTCGTGCGCTTCGGCAGCGCCGTGAGAGTGCCCCGCTCTTGGGTGACCGGTTTGTCAGATTCCGTAGGCGGCGTACGCGGCTGAGACCGCCTCAGCGGCTTTACGAGCGGCCTCATCGGTCACGTGCTGGTAGGTGTCAGCCGTGAGTTGAGTAGACGCGTGACCCAGATTCACAGACACGTCCTTGAGAGGCACGCCAGCCCTGAGCGCCGTCGTCGCGTAGGTGTGCCGGAGTGTGTGGACCTTCACGCCCTCAATGCCTGCCTTGGTGCTTGCGATGCGCACCGTCCGCAGAATGTTTTGAGGCTCCACCGGGGCACCCAGAGCCGTGGTGAAGACGAATCCCTGCGTGTCCTGCCAGATATTCCCTGCCTTGAGCCGCTCGGCTGCTTGTGCGGCCTTTTGAGCCTTCAGCAGCGCGACCGCAAGCGGGTCGAGCGAGATCGTGCGCGTACTCCCTTTCGTTTTCGTGCCTGTGAGGATCAGAGAGCCGTTCTGACGCGTCAGGGAGCCGTTCACACGGGCTGACCCCGCCTCAAGGTCGATCCCCTCCCAGCGGAGGGCCAGAGCCTCGCCGCGCCGGAGTCCCGTCCTGAGGATGAGCCGGAGGACCTCCGCGTAACGCAGACCCGCAGCACCCGTCATCAGGCCCGCAGCCTCGTCCATCCTCAGGAAGCGGGCTTCGCCTGCTCGAGCGGTCGGGCGCATCGCCTTGCGGCCGCGGGTGCGGCCTGCCTTGTTGGCCGGGTTGTAGGCCAGCAGCCCGTTGTCCATCGCGTCATCGAGGGCGACGCTCAGCACGTCGTAACAGTTGCGCCTGGTGCTTGGAGCCTTCTTCGCTTCCTGCATGACCCACATCAGGTGCGCTACGTCGGACGGCGTGATTTTGCTCAACGGGATCTCGCCCAGCGTCGGCTTGATCCAGCGGCGAACGTCGCCCTCGTGCCTGATCTTCGTGGACTCCGCCCGGTTGCTAACCTTGAGCGTCTTGGCGACCCACTCATCGAGCCACTCCCCCAGCGTTCGGCTCGAATCCTTCACGGGTTGGCCCGACCTGATCCGGTTCCGCGCGTCGGCTGCCTTGTCTCGGGCCTCGGCCTTCGTCTTGCCGTAGAAGACGTGACGCTTGCCGTCATGGGTGACCGCCTCCTGATAGCGACCGTCTGCACGCTTGCTCTTGCTTGTCATCTGACTACCTCCTGTTGGGGCCTCTGAACTACGTACGGCTTCAGAGGCCTCCAGCGGTAAGCAAGTCAGTCAAATAGTCAGTCAAGACCGTCTGAGACGCAGAAAACCGCTTCCCTCGATGAGAGGAAAGCGGCTTCTGACCTGCATCTTTACTTTGTAGCGGGGGCAGGATTTGAACCTGCGACCTCTGGGTTATGAGCCCAGCGAGCTACCGAGCTGCTCCACCCCGCGTCGGTGAACAGAACCCTACGCGATGCAGCAGGGCGAACCCAAATCGGGTCAGCTGTCCCGGGCGTCGGCCAGGGCGAAGGCCTCGTTGATCAGCCCACGACCCTGGTCCATCAGCCGTGCCCACCCCACGGTGTCGCCGTTGGCCTGCGCCCGGTCGGCGGCCTGGAACTTGGCCTCCGCCTGGGCGAGCAGCGAGCGGATCTGGTCGTTGACCGACCCGGAGGTCCCGGGCTGCTCGGGGTTCCCACCGTTGCCCCCGTTGCCACCGTTGCCGGTGTTGCCGCCCTGACCGCCCTGGGGCTGCTGCGTCGGCGGCCCGGAGGCAGGCGCGTTCGGCGAGACGCCGAGGACGTCGGCGATGGCCTCGCGCAGCGTCGTACCGATGCCGATCTCGTCGCCGTAGGACACCGTCACGAACCGCAGGATCGGGAACGACGACTCGGTGCCCGACCGCTTGGCGTACAGCGGCTGGACGTACATCAGCCCGTCGCCGACCGGGAGGGTGAGCAGGTTGCCGGGTACGGGCGTCACGCCACCCTGGGTGAAGCTCAGCAGCTCCTCCCGGACGGCCTCGTCGGAGCTGAGCTCGTTGGCGATCTGCCCCGGTCCGTCGGTGCGCTCGTTGGGCAGCTCGAGGACCGAGATCCTGCCGTAGTTGTCCTGGTCCGTGGCGTCGCTGTTGACCGACACGAAGGACACGAGGTTGGCCCGGCCGCGCGGCACGTAGACGCTGGTCAGCGCCCAGGTGTCGTCGACGAAGAGCCGGAACGGCGGCTGGAGGCGCGTCTCGGCCTCGGGGTCGCGCGGGACCTCCCACCGGGTGGAGGCGTCGAGCCACAGCTTGGCGTCCGTCTCGTGGTACTTGGCGAACTGGTAGCGCTGCACCTTGAACAGGTCGTCGGGGTAGCGCAGGTGCTCGAGGAGCTCGTCGGGGATCTCGTCGCGCGGCTTGAGGATGCCGGGGAAGACCTCGCCCCACGCCTCGGAGATCGGGTCCGGCTCCCACTCGTAGAGCGTCACCGTGCCGTCGTAGGCGTCCACGGTCGCCTTGACCGAGTTGCGCATGTAGTTGATCTCGTCGGTCGGCAGGGTCTGGAAGCCCAGGTCCTGGGCCAACGAGTCGTCGGTCATCGTCTCGAGCGACTCCCGCTGCGAGAGCGGGTAGCGGTCGGTGACGGTGTAGCCGTCGAGCACCCACTTGATCCGACCGTCCACGACCACCGGGTAGGGGTCGGAGTCGACCGTCAGCCACGGCGCGACCTTCTCCACCATGGTGCGCGGGTGCCGGTCGTAGAGGATCTTGCTGCTCTCGTGGACGCGGTCGGACAGCACGAGGTTGGGCTCGCCGAACTTCACGGCGTACAGCACCTTGTCGAAGAGGTTGCCGATCGGCACCCCGCCCTCGCCGTCGTACGTCGTGGTCTGGTTCTCGTCGCCGCGCTCGCCCTTGGGCAGGTCGAGCTCCAGGTCGGTACCGCTCGACTTCGCGCCCACGATGGAGTACGTCGGGGACTTCTCGCCGTAGTAGACCCGTGACTCGTAGCCGTCCGGGTAGAGGTTGGTCAGCGAGCTCTCGTCGCTCTCCTGGCCCTCGGCCCACTGCACCGAGGTCGACTGGCGCTGGTCGTCGGCCGGACGCTGGTTGCCGAAGGCGGCGATGACGCCGTTGCCGTGGGTGTAGACGGTGTGCAGGTTGGACCACGTCTTGTCACCGTCGGCGATGCCGGCCTGGTCGAGCTCACGGACACCGAGCACGACGGCGCGGTCCTTGCCTTCGATCTCGTAGCGGTCGACGTCGAGCACGTCGGGCACCGAGTAGTAG
>NZ_JBFUMD010000380.1:0-3887 GCF_054049555.1 Nocardioides sp. P5_C9_2 | reverse complement strand
CTCGTCGACCATCGCGACCGAGACGACCAGGTCGTCGGCAGCGAGGCCCTCGGTGGTCGTCGCGTTGGCGACGGCGCTCTCCAGCACCTTGTAGACGGTCTCGGAGGCGGCCTGCGGCGCGAACTGCAGCAGGGCCAGGGCCTCGTCGACGGGAAGACCGCGGACCATGTCGACGACACGGCGGGCCTTCATGGGGGTGATGCGCACGTAACGTGCGGCCGCGTAGGCACCCGGCTGGTCGCCCAGCAGGGTCTCCCGGCGGGCGCTGGTGCGCTGGCGCTCGGTGACGCTCATCGACGCTTCCCCTTCCGGTCTTCCTTGACGTGACCCTTGTAGGTGCGGGTCGGTGCGAACTCACCGAGCTTGTGACCGACCATCGAGTCGGTGACGAACACGGGAACGTGCTTGCGACCGTCGTGCACGGCGATGGTGTGGCCGATCATGTCGGGCACGATCATCGACCGGCGCGACCAGGTCTTGATGACGTTGTGGCTGCCCTTCTCGTTCTCGGCGTCCACCTTCTTCTGAAGGTGGTCGTCGATGAAGGGGCCCTTCTTCAGGCTGCGAGGCATGTCGGTTACTTCCTACCCTTGCCGGACTTGCGACGACGAATGATCTGGGAGTCGGACGCCTTGCGCTTGCGCGTGCGGCCCTCCGCCTGGCCCCAGGGCGACACCGGGTGGCGACCACCGGACGTCTTGCCCTCACCACCACCGTGCGGGTGGTCGACCGGGTTCATGACGACACCACGGACGGTCGGGCGCTTGCCCTTCCAGCGCATGCGGCCGGCCTTGCCCCAGTTGATGTTCGACTGCTCGGCGTTGCCGACCTCGCCCACCGTGGCGCGGCAGCGCACGTCGACGTACCGCATCTCGCCCGAGGGCATGCGGAGCGTGGCGCGGCTGCCCTCACGGGCGACGAGCTGGGCGGAGTTGCCGGCCGAGCGGGCGATCTTGGCACCGCCGCCGGGACGCAGCTCCACGCAGTGGATCGTCGTACCGACGGGGATGTTGCGCAGCGGCAGGTTGTTGCCGGGCTTGATGTCGGCGTTGGGGCCCGACTCGACCGCGGTGCCCTGCGTCAGGTCCTTCGGCGCCACGATGTAGCGCTTCTCGCCGTCGGCGTAGTGCAGCAGCGCGATGCGCGCGGTGCGGTTGGGGTCGTACTCGATGTGAGCGACCTTGGCCGGCACGCCGTCCTTGTCATAGCGACGGAAGTCGATGATGCGGTAGGCCCGCTTGTGACCGCCACCCTGGTGCCGGGTGGTGATCCGGCCCTGGTTGTTGCGGCCGCCCTTCTTGGGCAGCGGACGCGTCAGCGACTTCTCCGGCGTGGTCCGGGTGATCTCGACGAAGTCGGCCACCGAGGAGCCGCGACGGCCCGGGGTGGTCGGCTTGTACTTGCGGATTGCCATGTGTGATCAGTCCTATTCCGGCGGTCAGCCGACCTGGCCGAAGATGTCGATGCGGTGACCCTCAGCCAGGCTGACGATGGCGCGCTTGGTGTTGGCGCGCTTGCCGAGCCCGGTCCGGGTACGGCGGGTCTTGCCCTGGCGGTTGATCGTGTTGACCGAGGTCACCTTGACGTTGAAGACCTTCTCGACCGCGATCTTGATCTCGGTCTTGTTGGCGTCCGGACGGACGATGAAGGTGTACTTGTTGGCGTCGAGGAGGCCGTAGCTCTTCTCGGAGACCACCGGTGCGATCAGGATGTCGCGGTGGTCCTTGTGCAGGGTGCTCACTTGTCGTCCTCCTGGGCCGTGGTGCTGCTCGCGGTGCCGTTCACGAAGGCGTCGTAGGCGCCCTGCGTGAAGACCACGTCGTCGGAGGCCAGCACGTCGTAGGTGTTGAGCTGGTCGACGGCGACGATGTGCACCTGCTGCGCGTTGCGCAGCGAGAGCCAGGTCAGCGCGTCGGAGCGCTCGAGCACCACGAGGAAGCGGACACGGTCGCTCAGCGTGGCCAGCGACGCGAGGGCCAGCTTGGTCGACGGCTTATCGCCGGAGACCAGGCCGTCCACGACGTGGATGCGACCGTTGCGGGCCCGGTCCGAGAGGGCACCGCGCAGGGCGGCAGCCTTCATCTTCTTGGGGGTGCGCTGGTCGTAGTCACGCGGCTTGGGGCCGTGCACGACGCCACCACCGGCGAACTGGGGAGCGCGGGTCGAGCCCTGACGGGCGCGGCCGGTGCCCTTCTGCTTGTAGGGCTTGCGGCCACCACCGCGCACCTCCCCACGACGCTTGGTGCTGTGGGTGCCCTGGCGGGCCGCAGCCTGCTGGGCCACCACGACCTGATGGATCAGGGGGACGTTGATCTCGACGCCGAAGATGTCGGCGGGGAAGTCAACCTTGACGGTCTTGACAGACATGCTCAGGCCTCCTTGCCGGAGTCGACGGTCTTCTTGGCAGCCGAGCGGATGACCACGAGACCGCCGCGCGGGCCGGGAACGGCACCCTTGAGCAGGATCAGGCCCTTCTCGGCGTCGATGGCGTGGACCGTGACGTTCTGGGTCGTGACGGTGTCGTTACCCATGCGCCCAGCCATGCGCGTGCCCTTGAAGACACGGCCCGGCGTGGCGCAGGCACCGATCGAGCCCGGCTTGCGGTGGTTGCGGTGGGCACCGTGGGAGGCGCCGACACCGTGGAAGCCGTGACGCTTCATGACACCGGCGAAGCCCTTGCCCTTGCTGGTGCCGGTCACGTCGATCTCGTCGCCGGCCGCGAAGAGCTCGGGAGAGAGCTCCTGGCCCACGGAGTACGACGCGGCGTCGGCGGTGCGGATCTCCACCACGTGACGACGCGGGGTCACCCCGGCCTTGCCGAAGTGGCCGGCCTCGGGCTTGTTGACCTTGCGGGCCTCGATCTCGCCGAAGGAGACCTGGATGGCGTTGTAGCCGTCGGTCTCGGGCGAGCGGACCTGCGTCACGACGTTGGTCGCAGCAGCGATCACGGTCACGGGGACGACGATGTTGTTCTCGTCCCAGAGCTGGGTCATGCCGAGCTTGGTGCCCAGCAGTCCCTTGACATTGCGTTCAAAAGTTCCGGTCATCGCAGATACCTCAGAGCTTGATCTCGATGTCGACACCGGCAGGCAGGTCGAGGCGCATGAGCGAGTCGACCGTCTTCGGCGTGGGGTCGATGATGTCGATGAGGCGCTTGTGGGTGCGCATCTCGAAGTGCTCGCGCGAGTCCTTGTACTTGTGCGGCGAGCGAATGACGCAGAACACGTTCTTCTCGGTCGGCAGCGGCACAGGGCCGGCGACCTTCGCACCCGTGCGGGTGACGGTGTCCACGATCTTGCGCGCCGAGGTGTCGATCACCTCGTGGTCATAGGCCTTGAGCCTGATGCGGATCTTCTGTCCCGCCATAGGTCTCTCTCGTCCTTATCGATCTCGTACCCCCGCCAGGGAGGTACCGCGTTCGGTCTGGGTTTCACGACACGGCCTCGTCGGGTGAGGCCGCACCGCCTGTCTCTCCACCACCCCTCCGCCGACCCCCGCGGTCGGGCGTGTCGCTCATGTTTCGGGCGACACGAGACGCGAGTCTCGATGGTGTTGCGGGTGGCACCCGACCGGTTCGTCGGGCTCATCGCGTCCCCTCCAGATGACCGAGCCGGTGCGGCGCACGCAGAGCACTGAGGTCAATCCGGGAAACGCGATTCAGTGATCAATGTGGTGCCGCATCCGCGCAGACAGTCTGGTGGGACCCGCCGGAGCAACCTGGATATCTTGGCAGAGATCCGCAGGGGCGCCAAATCGGACCGGCACCCGCGTCCGGAGGCCGTCGGCCGGTGGTACGCCGGACGGCGCCCGCCGTGACCYGACAGGATCAGGGCACTCACCAGACGGGGGTCCGATGACCGAGCAGTTCCCGCCGCCCGGGCCCACCG
>NZ_JBFUMD010000379.1:0-3897 GCF_054049555.1 Nocardioides sp. P5_C9_2 | reverse complement strand
GAGGGATAGTGACGCCACTCGACCGCACGGTTGAACGCCTCCTGGTAGTCGGTCGACAGTCCTAGGCCGCCGTACTCCGTCGGGAAGCCGATCCCAGCGAAGCCGCCCTCCCACACCCTCTTCTGCAGCTCCCGCTGGCGGTTCCAGTCCTCGAGGTCGTCCTCGAAGTGCAGCGGGTTGTCCGGGTCCTCCAAGGGYAGGTTCTCGGCGGCCCAGGCTCGGGCGCGGGCCTCGAACTCGTCAACGGTCTCAGTCGTCATCGGTCTCGTCTCTCAGGTCTCGGGTGGCGGTCAGGCGGAGATCAGCTCGGCGACCCGACGACGGTGCTCCGTCGGCGTGCCGTAGAGGTGCTTGTTGACCGTGGCCTTGCGCAAGTAGAAGTGGATGTCGTGCTCGTAGGTGATCGCGATGCCACCGAAGAGCTGCACGATGTCCTGGATGATCTCGGTCGACCTGTCGCCGACGTAGTTCGCCGCGACACTCACCAGCTCAGCTGCGTTCGGAGCCTGCGCACCCACCGCGACCACGGCGGCGTCGGTGGTCGCGAAGATCGCTTCGAGCCAGGTCTTCTGGTCGGCCCAGCGGTGCTTGAGTGCCTGGTACGACGCCAGCGGTCGGCCGAACGAGTAGCGGTCGAAGGCCCACTGCACGGAGAGCTCGAAGGCCTTCTCGACGACACCGGCGGTCTCGGCGCACTGCAGAGCGACTGCCACCTGGAACTGGCGCTCGATCACTGCAGCGGTGGTCGCGGCGGTGCCGACCAGGTTCTCGAGCGGCACCTGCACGTTCTCGAACCGGACCTCGCCGAACGGGCGGGTGAGATCGATGCCGTCGGTGCGGGTGATCGTGACACCGGCAGCGTCAGCCGGCACCAGCACCTGGACGACTCCCTCGGGACCGGACGCCGTGACCAGGAAGATGTCGGCCGAGGTGGCGTGTTCGACGCGGTCCTTGACCCCGTCGATGACGATGCCCTCCGACTCGACCTTGGCCACCGTGACGGGGTTCAGCGGGTCCCATTCCTTGCCGGGCTCGTACACCGCCCAGGAGCCGACCAGCCCGCCGGAGAACAGCCCGCCGATGACCTCGGCGTGGTGCTCCTGCTCGACGACGACCTCGACCAGTCCGGCGATGACGGTGTTGACCGCCTGGAGCGGACCGGGCACGACACCGCGGCCGAACTCCTCGGCGATGATCGCCAGGTCACGCAGTCCCTCGCCAGAGATGGTCCCGCCGTCGAGCTCCTCGGGCACCAGCATCGCCGCCCAGCCGAGCTCGGCTCCAGCCTGCCACCAGCCGCGGTCGAAGATCGCGCCCCCCTCCACCAGCTCACGGATCTTCGTGAGCGGGATCTCCTTCTCGATGGAGCGTTGTGCCGCCTGCCGGAAGGTCTTCTGGTCATCAGTGAGGTCGAGCTGCATTGAGGCCTCCTCGTTCAAGTGCGCCGTGGCGTAGGAACGCGGCGGCTGGTAACGTCTAATTATCTTACTTTATGAACTGTATCAGGGGGAACTGATGGCGGCCAAGCCTTTCGCAAGCGTCGACGAAGCCGACGAAGCCCTCCGGAGGGCCGGCTACCTCCCGAGCGAAGCGATCTCGACGGCGGTGCTGCTGGCCACCAGGTTGGGCCGTCCGCTGCTGGCCGAAGGGCCGGCAGGGACTGGCAAGACGGCCCTCGCGCGGGCGCTCGCCCTCGCCACCGGCGCCCGGATCGTGCGACTCCAGTGCCACGAGGCGATCGACGAGTCCCGGGCGCTCTACGAGTGGGACTATCGCAAGCAGCTGCTCACCATCCAGTCCGCCCGCGACAGCGGTGGCGCGGATGGGGATCGGGCCACCGTCCGCGATGTCTACGGCGAGGACTTCCTCCTCGTCCGCCCCTTGCTCGACGCACTGCGGGCCGAGGACGACGTCATCCTGCTCGTCGACGAGGTCGACCGACTCAGCGTCGAGGCCGAGGCGCTGCTGCTTGAGTTCCTGGCCGAGCGCCAGGTCACCGTTCCCGAGCTCGGCACGATCCGTGCCAAGAACATCTGTCCGGTCATCCTCACCTCGAACAACACGCGCGAGCTGTCGGAAGCACTGCGTCGACGCTGCCTCTTCCTGCACATCGACTATCCCGACCCGCAGCGCGAGCGCGACATCGTGATGGCCGACGTACCCGAGCTGACCAGTGAGATCGCCGAACAGGTCACGACCACGGTCGCCACACTGCGCTCGCTCGACCTGCGCAAGAAGCCGTCGGTCGCCGAGACCCTCGACTGGGCCCGCTCGCTGATGGTGATCCCCCAGGACGAGATCGACCTCGAAGCGATCCGGCTGGCACTCCCCCTGCTGCTCAAGAGCCAGAGCGACATCGAGCACGCGCTGACCGAGCTCACCAAGGCCTAGCAAGCCTTGCTCGTTCCCCTGATCGCGGCGGTGATCGGGCTCCGCATGCCGAAAGGCGGCCCTCACCCCTGCAGGAAGTCGAGGACAGCTTCCTGCGCCTCGAATCTCTGGGTGGTGGAGAAGTGGTCCGTACGTCGCAGGGTGACCAGACGCGCGTCCGGAACCGAGTCCAGGAGGCGGTCCACCGGACCCACGAAGTCGTCCTCGCCGAGCACGAAGAGGACCGGGCAGGTCACTGATGCCATCGCCTCGAAGGCGGGCACGGGGTCGGTGTTGAAGGACGACTCCATCACCCGAGCGAAGTCGTTGCCCGCGCGCTCGGCAGCCAGACGGATCCCGGCGAACAGCGGGCTGCCCATGCTCCCCCGGAGACTCTCCCGCTTCTGCTCGAGGGTGCTCTCGTACGCCCGATCGCCGGTGCCCATCAGGACGAGCTTGTTGAACAGGTCCGGGCGCTCCACCGCGGCAGTCAGGCACAGCACGGCACCTGCGGAGAAGCCGACCACGTCCGCCGTGCCGCCCGTCGCTTCGATCTGTGCGTGCAACCGGGCCGGACCCGTGTCATCGGGCTGGGCGAGAAGCGGGGCGTCACCGTGTCCGGCCATCGTGTGTCCGACCGGGGTGCGGCCCTCGGCCAGGACGAGGTCGGCCCACCCGGACCTCACCCAGTTGGCCTCGTACGTGCTTCCCAATCCATGGACGAAGACGACTGGTGGCCTGAGCACGGAATCCATTATATCATTCACCTTATTATGTCCTACGATGTCCTGGCTCTCGCGCAGCACCTGAGATCCATCGGCGTCGCGGTGTCGACCCAGGAGATCCGGGACACCTACTCCGCGCTGGAGCTCCTCGATGACGAGCACGCGATGGCCGCACTCGAGATGGTGCTGGTCAAGGACGACGAGTCACGTCGGGCCCTGGCAAGGATCGCTCCCCTGTTCGCCGAGGACGTCCGGCTCCCGACCGACGACGCGGCCCACGCCGTCGCGAAGCACCTGCGCGGACTGGACGACGCCGCACTGGACGACGTCATCAAGAAGGCGCTCTCCGACCAGGACGCTCACGGCATCACCGCCGTGGCGTCCGAGCTCGTCGACCGCCATGTCACCATCCAGCCCGGCGCGCCGGTCGCCGGCAACGTCCACGTCATGAAGGCCTACCGCGCAGTCCGCCCCGACCGGCTCCGCGCCGACCTCGAGGACGCCTTCAGCACTGGCGAGCTCGACCCCCTCGCCGCACTGCGCACCCGACTGTGGCGCGATGACGTCGACCGCCGACTCGAGTCCCTTCGGCTGGCGATCGAGTCGGAGGTCCGCCGCCGACTGGTGCACGACCGGGGTGCTCGCTCGGTCGCCGAGGCCGTCCGCGCCGGTCTGCCCGGCGACGTCGACTTCCTCACCGCGTCGACCAAGGAGATCCATCAGCTCTCGTCAGTGCTGCAGACCCTGCCGTCACGCCTGGAGCGGCAGCTGCGGTTGGCCGACGGGCGACCACCGACAGGAC
>NZ_JBFUMD010000378.1:0-3899 GCF_054049555.1 Nocardioides sp. P5_C9_2 | reverse complement strand
TCAGCGACCCGTCCCGCCGTAGACGACCGCCTCGACCTCGGTCGAGTCGAGGTCGAACGCCGTGTGGGTCGCCTGGACGGCCCGGTCGACGTCGACCTCGGTCACGACGACCGAGATGCGGATCTCGGAGGTGGAGATCATCTCGATGTTGACCCCGGCCGAAGCGAGGGAGGCGAAGAACTTGGCGGTGATGCCCGGGTGCGAGCGCATGCCCGCACCGATGAGCGACACCTTCCCGATCTTGTCGTCGTAGAGCAGCTTGTCGTAGCCGACCTCGGCCTGGATCTTCGCCAGCGCGTTCATGGCGACCTGGCCGTCGGTGCGCGGCAGGGTGAAGGAGATGTCCGTGAGGCTGGTCGCGGCGGCCGACACGTTCTGCACGATCATGTCGAGGTTGATCTCGGCCTCGGAGAGCGCCTCGAAGATGCGCGCGGCCTCACCCACCTTGTCGGGGACCCCGACGACGGTGATCTTGGCCTCGCTGACGTCGTGGGCGACGCCGGAGATGATCGCCTGTTCCATGGTGCCTCCATCGGTCGGGTCCTCGACGACCCAGGTGCCCTGCTTCTGACTGAACGACGAACGGACGTGGATCGGGATGTGGTAGCGCCGGCCGTACTCCACGCACCGCAGGTGCAGGATCTTGGCGCCGCACGCGGCGAGCTCCAGCATCTCCTCGTAGGAGACCTTGGCCAGCTTGCGGGCCGCCGGGACGATGCGCGGGTCGGCGGTGAAGACGCCGTCGACGTCGGTGTAGATCTCGCAGACGTCGGCCTCGAGGGCGGCGGCCAGCGCGACCGCGGTGGTGTCGGTGCCACCGCGACCCAGGGTGGTGATCTCCTTGGTGTCGGCGCTGACGCCCTGGAAGCCGGCCACGATGACGATGTGGCCCTGCTCGAGCGCGCTGGTGATGCGCCCGGGCGTGATGTCGATGATCTTGGCCTTGCCGTGCACCGAGTCGGTGATCACGCCCGCCTGCGAGCCGGTGAACGAGCGGGCGGTGAAGCCGAGGTCGGAGATCGCCATCGCGACCAGCGCCATCGAGATCCGCTCGCCGGCCGTGAGCAGCATGTCCATCTCACGCGCGGGCGGCAGCGGACTCACCTGCCCGGCCAGGTCGAGCAGCTCATCGGTGGTGTCACCCATCGCCGAGACGGCCACGACGACGTCATGCCCGGCCTTCTTGTTCTCCACGATGCGCCGGGCGACCCGCTTGATGGCGTCGGCGTCGGCGAGCGAGGAGCCGCCGTACTTCTGCACGACAATGCCCACGGTTGGTCCCCTGCGATGGTCGGTGGCTCGAGCGCTGATGAGTCTACGCGGGAGCCGCGGGGGTCCACGGTCGCATCTCACGACCGGATCCCCGCGATCACGTGCGGTGCACGGAGCGTGCGTCAGACGCCGGGACCGGCCTCGCCCAGGATCTCGTTGGCCACCGCCACCGCCTCGGCGTCGGCCTCGAAGTCGGTGTCGAAGCGGTCGTGGGCCACCACCGTCAGCAGCGCGTTGAGCGCGGCGCCCGCGAGGTTGCCCCAGTTGTTGACGTAGGAGAACTGCCACCACCACAGCGCCTCGGCGATGTCGCCGCGCTTGTAGTGGCGCAGCCCGTTGTCGAGGTCGGTCACGATGGACGCCAGATCGTCGGAGAGCTGGCTGACCACGACCTCCGGGACGTAGGGGTCGAAGACGAAGCTGTAGGTGTCGACGCTGTCGAGCATCTGCGCCAGCCGCAGCCGCAGCTCGTCGATGTCGGCCTCGGGGCCCACGTCGGGCTGGTACTCCTCGCGGGGCTGGAAGTCCATCTGCGCGCCGAGCCGGGCTCCCGCGAGCAGGACCTGGCTGATCTCCAGGAGCAGCAGCGACACCGCCCGTGAGCCGTTGCCCTCGCGCGCGACCTCGCGGACCGCGATGAGGAACGACTCGATCTGCGCGGCGACCTGCGAGGCGAACTGCGCCTCGTCGATCACGCCCCCGGTCACGTCGGTCTTGGTGTAGTCAGTCATCTGCTGATCGCCTTCCTGCGAACGCACGGCCGAGGGTGACCTCATCGGCGTACTCGAGGTCACCGCCCACGGGCAGTCCACTCGCCAGTCGTGTGACACGCAACCCCATGGGCTTGAGCATCCGGGTGAGATAGGTCGCCGTGGCCTCACCCTCGAGGTTGGGGTCGGTCGCCAGGATGCACTCGGTGATGGCGCCGTCGGCGAGTCGCACCATCAGCTCGCGGATGCGCAGCTGGTCGGGGCCGATCCCGTCGATGGGCGAGATCGCCCCGCCGAGCACGTGGTAGCGACCCCGGAACTCACGGGTGCGCTCGATGGCCACGACGTCCTTGTACTCCTCGACGACGCACAGCACGGCGGGGTCCCGGCGCGGGTCCCGGCAGATGCGGCACTGCTCGTCCTGGGACACGTTGAAGCACACCGAGCAGAACCTCACCTTGGCCTTGACCTCGATGAGCACGTCGGCCAGGCGGCGTACGTCGGCAGGCTCGGCCTGCAGGAGGTGGAACGCGATCCGCTGAGCGCTCTTGGGACCCACACCGGGGAGCCGGCCGAGCTCGTCGATGAGGTCCTGGACTATGCCTTCGTACACGGGGCTCCTAGAAGCCGAGCGGGCCGCCGGGCGCCCCGCCCTGGTCGTCGCCGCCGAGGCCACCCGCGAGCGGGCCCAGGGTGTTGCTGGCCAGCGTGTCGGCCTGGGCCTTGGCATCGCGGTAGGCGGCGACCACCATGTCGGACAGGTCCGAGAGGTCGTCGGGGTTCGAGCCGTCGAACTGGCCCGCGGCGATCGCGAGGCCGACGAGCTCGCCGACGCCGTTGACGGTCACGGTCACAGCGCCGCCGGCGACGGTGCCGTCGACCGTCTGCTCGGCCAGCCGGGTCTGGGCCTCGGCGAGCTGCTCCTGCATCTGCTGCGCCTGCTGGAGCAGGGCGCCCATGTCGAAGCCGCCGCCACCGAGTCCCTCGAAGGGGTTCTGGGTCATCGTCTCTCCTGCAGTCGTGGGGTCGTGGATGTCGCGATCGGGTGCTGCGTGGTCACGTGTGCCTGATCTCGTCGATGACCTTGGCCCCCAGGGTCTGCTGCAGCAACGCGGTGCTGTCGAGGCCCTGGGTGTCGGCGTCCGGGTCGTCGGGGTCCGCCGCGGCGTCGGCCAGGGCAGCGTGGTCGACCCTCGGCTCGTCGGAGGTCGGTGCGGTCCTGGAGCGTTCGAGGGCCTCCCGGGCGGCGATGAGACCGCTGGAGTCCTGGGGCGGTCGCGGCGGCTCGGGCGACTGGGCGGCATCGGGAGCGGGTGCCTGGGCGGCATCGCCGGTCACCCAGTCGGGCGGYGCGTCGACGGGAGCGCGCTCATCGGGTCCCGACGGTGCAGGCGGGGCGGCGGACGGCACGGCCGACTGGGTGACGACGGGCTTGCCGGCACCTCCGGAGGCGCTCGGGTCGACGATCGCGTCGATGCGCCAGTCCACCCCGACCACGTCGATCGCAGCCTGGCGCAGGATCTCGTCGCACCCGCCTCCCACGAAGGACTCGCGGGCGCCCTGGCTCGCGAACCCGACGGTGAGCGTGCGGGAGTCGACCCCGATGACCTGGGCGTTCTGGATCAGGATCATCCAGGCCAGCCGCCGGCGCATCTTGGTCGCCTCGACGATGTCGGGCCACAACCGTCGCACCTCGACCATGCTCAGCCCGCCCTGAGGACCGGCCGCGGAGCCCTCGTCACCGGTCGGAGCGTCCTCGGCACCACGGTCCGGGACGACGGACGCCTCGGATGCGACCGCCGACGCCGGGGGCGCCTGCTGGCCGGCGGCCGGCGGGTGCACAGGCTGGAAGTCCGTCGGGGGCGCCGTCACCTCGGGCCAGCCGGGGTCGGGCTCGGGCTCGTGGGACGCCGCGGC
>NZ_JBFUMD010000377.1:0-3903 GCF_054049555.1 Nocardioides sp. P5_C9_2 | reverse complement strand
GTACCACTTGGCGTCCATGGCCGGGATCTCCGCCTCGGGGTGCTCCCGCGAGGTGGGCCGGATCGAACGGAGCTGACGCAGCGGCATCGTCGCGGCACGCACGAGCAGCGCCCCCCGACCGGGCACGCCGGAGTCGTCCTTGCCCTTGCGCGGGGGCTTGTGGCGGCGCACCGGCGCGAAGGCGTCCGGGTCGGCCTGCAGCTGGGCGTCGGAGTACTGCTTGCGGAACGCGTTGACCTCCGCCAGCCGGGTGGCCAGCTTCTCGTGCAGCGCGTAGGGGCCGTCGAGGACGTCMTCGAGGGCCATCAGCCGCAGCTCGACCGTGGAGTACTGCATGGCCACGACGTGCGCGACCTGGTGGTTGAGGCTCTCCCGCACCATCCGGCCGCCCCGCTCGTAGGGCGAGTGGAGCAGCGCCGCGACGAAGCGGTTGCGCTGGTGGAAGTAGGCCTGCCAGTCCAGGGCGTCGTTCTTGTCGGTCCACGGGATGTGCCACACGGCCGCACCGGGCATGGAGACGGTCGGGTAGCCGGCGGCCTTGGCACGCAGGCCGAACTCGGAGTCGTCCCACTTCAGGAACAGCGGCAGGCTGAGGCCGATCTCCTCGAGCACCTGGCGCGGGATGAGGCACATGAACCAGCCGTTGAAGTCCACGTCGATGCGCTTGTGCAGCCAGCGCGAGGAGCGCAGGTTGCGGGCGCCGAAGTCCCAGTCGCTGAACACGCCGGGGGCCGAGAGCCACCAGAAACGCCACGGGGTGATGATCTCGCCGAAGCTGTGCAGGCGGGTGCGCGCGTAGATGCTGAACATGTGGCCGCCCACGATCGTGGGACGGCGGGCCAGGTCCCCGAAGGTGACGGCCCGGATGACGCCTTCGGGCTCGCAGATGACGTCGTCGTCCATCATCATCGCGTACGTCGCGGTGCCCTTGCGGACCGACTCGAGCTGGCCGCGGGCGTAGCCGCCGGACCCGCCGAGGTTGCCCTGCTCGATGATGCGCAGCGTCTCGCCCAGGGAGGCCGCGGCCTCGGGGAAGAACTCCGAGTCGACCATCTTCTGGGTGCCCTGCTCCATGACGAGGACCTCGTCGAGGTAGGGCCGCAGCTCGGGGGTCGACCCGAGCTGGCCGATGAGCTTGGCGACGAAGTCGGGGCGGTTCATCGTGGTGATGCAGATGTCGACGGTCCCGTGCTCGGCCCGGTCGGCGGGCACCTGGGCGGACCACTCTGCGGAGCGGACGACGACCTCCTCGTCGCCGGCCACGACGTCGTACCAGTACCAGCCGCCGTCGACGAACGGCTTGAGGGTGAGCGCGAAGTCGAACGTCGAGCTCTCCTCCGTACCGGTGGTGACGGTCTCCACGCGCTGCGAGCGGCCGTTGGCCATCGAGCGGTAGACGGTGACGGTGGCGCCGCGGCCCTCGACCGTCAGGGTCAGGTCGACCTCGGAGACGATCGTGTAGCGGCGCCAGTAGCTGGCCGGGAAGGCGTTGAAGTAGGAGCCGAACGAGATGCGCTCCTCCGGGGACAGCCGCAGCGCCTCGCGGTCGAGGATCTGGTCGGGGTGGATCGAGACCCCGGTCGAGGCCGACTGCCGCATCTGGGCGGCGTTGAGCTGCTGCGCCTGCCGGTTGGAGCCGACCTCGTACTTGTCGGCGTCGAGGACGGCGGCCTCGGGGTCGACGTACAGGCGGTAGACGTCGGTGTCGCCGTCGATGGGCAGGATCTGGCGCTGCAGGACCCGGCGCGCGGTGGCGGTCCCGGTGGCGGTTGTCGTCGAGCTGGTCATGCGTCCACTCCTCCGCTCGTGAGCGGCTCTCCGTCGAGGAAGTGCGGCTTGAGCTTGTTGTCGAACATCGACAGCGCCGACCCGATGGCCATGTGCATGTCGAGGTACTTGTAGGTGCCGAGGCGACCGCCGAAGAGGACCATCGGCTCCTTCTTGGCGAGGTCGCGGTACTTCAGGAGCTTGGCCCGGTCCTCGGCGGTGTTGACGGGGTAGTAGGGCTCGTCGTCGGGCTCGGCGAAGCGCGAGTACTCGTGGACGACGATCGACTTGCCCGGCAGGTAGGTGCGCTCGGGGTGGAGGTGCTTGAACTCCAGGACCCGGGTCCAGGCGACGTCCTGGTCGTTGGCGTTGACCACGCCGGTGCCCTGGTAGTCGTCGACGTCGACAGTCTCCTGCTCGAGGTCGACCGTGCGCCACGAGAGCCGGCCCTCGCAGTTGTCGAAGTACTCGTCGACGGGGCCCGTGTAGACGACCGGGACCGTGCCCTTGTAGTCGTCCTGCCGGAAGTCGTCGGTGTCGGTGAACCAGTCGGTGTCGGTGCGGACCTCGATGTTCGGGTGGTCGGCCATCCGGGTCAGCCAGGCCGTGTAGCCGTCGACCGGCAGGCCCTCGTAGGTGTCGTTGAAGTAGCGGTTGTCAAAGGTGTAGCGGACCGGGAGGCGCGTGATGATGTCCGCGCTCAGCTCCGTGGGGTCGGTCTGCCACTGCTTGGCGGTGTAGCCCTTGATGAACGCCTCGTACAGCGGGCGCCCGATCAGGCTGATCGCCTTCTCCTCGAGGTTGCTGGCGTCCTCGGTGGCGATCTCGCTGGACTGCTCCTTGATGAGCGCCCGGGCCTCGTCGGGGGTGTGCGCCTTGCCGAAGAACTGGTTGATCAGGCCCAGGTTCATCGGCAGCGAGTAGACCTGGCCCTCGTACTTGCCGAAGACCCGGTGCTGGTAGCCGGTGAAGTCGGTGAACCGGTTGACGTACTCCCACACCCGCGTGTTGGAGGTGTGGAACAGGTGGGTGCCGTACTTGTGCACCTCGATCCCGGTCTCCTCGTCGATCTCGCTGTAGGCGTTGCCGCCGAGGTGGTGGCGGCGCTCGATGACGAGGACCTTCAGGTCGAGCTCGGAGGCGCATCGCTCGGCGATGGTGAGGCCGAAGAGGCCGGAGCCGACGACGACGAGGTCGGGATGGTCGATGGATCCCTGGGACAAGGGAGAACTCCTGTGTGTGGACGCAGCGCCCGGGGGGGCTGCACGAGTCTAGCGAGGGGGTGCGGCCGAGCCGGGCAGGCGTCGCATGCCCCGCGCGGCCCGGATGGCGCGCGTCACGTTGGTGGCCTCGCCCCGACCACCGCGCACCGGGCTGGTCAGCACGACGATGAGGGTGATCAGCCACGGCTTGAGGCGGACCAGGACGTTCTCGCCGTGGCGGAAGTGCACGACGAAGAGGTTGCGGTACATGTAGAACCCCTTCCAGCCGGCCAGGTCGTGCTGCTGGTTGAAGTCGAGCTGTCGCACGAGCACCGCGTCGCGGACCGCCCAGACGCGCCGCCCGGCCCGGCGGGCGCGGACGGCGTACTCCGCGTCGTCGTAGAAGATGAAGAAGGAGGGGTCCGGGAAGCCGATCTCCTCGACCACTCCGCGCCGGGTCATGAAGCCCTCGAAGGCGACGTTCTGCACCTCGACCAGCTCCGGCATGGAGGCGCGGTCGGCGTAGACGGTGTCGACCGCGGAGCGCTTGGGCCGGATCGCCAGCGGGTTGCGCAGGTCGAAGTGGATGGCGGCCTTCTCGACCAGGGCGCCGGACAGGTCCTCGCGCACGGCGATCAGGCAGTCCTCGTCCGTCGCCATCAGGGTGGCCAGGCAGTCGGGCGCCGGGACCACGTCGTCGTCCATCAGCCAGATGCGGTCCCACCCGCCGTCGTAGGCCCGACGGACCCCGGTGTGGAAGCCGCCGGCGCCGCCGGTGTTCTCCTGGTGGACCACCTCGAGCGACAGCGCGCCCGGGCCTGCCAGGTGCGCCTCGAGCACCGCGCGGGTGTGGTCGGTGGAGGCGTTGTCGACCACCACGAACACGTCGGGACGGCGGGTATGGACCGCCAGGCCGGCCAGCATCGCGAGGAGC
>NZ_JBFUMD010000376.1:0-3937 GCF_054049555.1 Nocardioides sp. P5_C9_2 | reverse complement strand
GTACCAGACACCGAGGCCGAAGAGCAGCGCGAGGCCGACGTAGATCGACAGGTATGTCGCGCACTCCTTCATGCTCGGCTCGTGCGGGCGTCGTCCGACGACGGCCAGGTCGAACGTGAAGATGACGACCGTCACCGCGAAGGTGGCGATCCAGACCCAAGTGGGTACGTCCACGAGGTTGCTCCTCAGGAGGGGTAGGGGGGTGTACGGCACCGGCACCGCGCCGGGCGGTCAAGCCGGAGGTCTCTTCCGCTCCGCGGCCGCGGCCGCAGGGGCCGATGGCACCGGGAGCGGGCGAGCGCCCACGCCGTATTGACGACACCACCGCGGGGGAATACTCCCCTCCTGGTGCCCCCAGTCTGTCACGGACGGGAGGCGCGGGTCGAACCGTCCGCTCAGCGGCCGCCGTACGGCGCGCCGAGCTCCGCAAGCCGCGCCGCGCCGCCGTCCACCGCCGTGAGCACCCACGCGCCGGCGGGGGTGAGGGTGAAGGTGTGCTCGAAGTGGGCCRCCATGGAGCCGTCGATCGTGACGACCGTCCACTCGTCCTCGAGGAGGTCGGTCTCCTTGCTGCCCAGCGTCACCATCGGCTCCACCGCCAGGGCGAGACCCTCGACGAGGGTCGGCCCCCTGCCGCGCCTGCCGTGGTTGGGGACGTTGGGGGCCATGTGCATCTCGGTGCCGATGCCGTGGCCGGTGTAGTCCTCGAGGATGCCGTAGCGGCCCTCCCCGTGGACGTAGCGCTCGATCGCGTGACCGATGTCGCTGACGCGCCCGCCGAGGTGGGCGGCCGCGAGGCCACGCCACAGCGCGTCCTCGGTGACCCGGAGCAGCTCCAGGGTCTGGGGGGCGACCTCGCCGATCGGCACGGTGATCGCCGCGTCGCCGTGCCACCCGTCGACGATGGCCCCGCAGTCGATGGACACCACGTCACCGTCCCCCAGCACGCGGTCCCCCGGGATGCCGTGCACGACCTCGTCGTTGACGGAGGCGCAGATGGTCGCCGGGAAGGGCGGGTGGCTGTAGCCCTTGAACGACGGGATGCCGCCGTGGTCGCGGATGTGGGTCTCGGCGAGGCGGTCGAGCTCGCCCGTCGTCACACCGGGGGCCGCCGCGTCGCGGAGCAGGTCGAGCGTGCGACCGACCAGCAGGCCGCTGACCCGCATCTGGTCGATCTGGGCCGGCGTCTTGATCTCCAGGCCGCGGTTGGCGAACACCACAGGCCCTGCCGTCAGCTCTGGGGTACGACGTCGAGCGCGTCGAAGATGCGGTGCGTGACCTCGTCGACCTGGCCGAGGCCGTCGACCTCGATCAGGAGGCCGCGGTCGCGGTAGACCTCGATCAGCGGCGCCGTCTCCTCGGCGTAGATCTCCTGGCGCCGCCGGATGACCTCGGCGGTGTCGTCGGCGCGACCCTCGGTCTCGGCGCGCTGGAGGAGCCGCTGCACGACCTCCTCCTGGTCCACCGTCAGCACCACGACCGCGTCGAGGGCGTGACCGGTGTGCTTGATCATCCCGTCGAGCTCCTCCACCTGGGCGAGGGTGCGCGGGTAGCCGTCCAGCATGAAGCCGGGCTCGGCGTMCGCCTCGTCGATCCGGTTGCGCACCATCAGGTTGGTGACCTCGTCGGGGACGTACTCCCCCGCGTCCATGTAGCGCTTGGCCTCGACACCGAGCTCGGTCCCGCGGGAGACGTTGGCACGGAAGATGTCGCCGGTGGAGATCGCCGGGATGCCGAAGTGCTCGGCGATGAACTTGGCCTGGGTGCCCTTGCCGGCACCGGGGGGGCCCATGATGATCAGCCTCATTAACGCAGGAACCCTTCGTAGTTGCGCTGCTGGAGCTGGCTCTCGATCTGCTTCACCGTGTCCAGCGCGACACCCACCATGATGAGGATCGAGGTACCGCCGAACGGGAAGTTCTGGTTGGCGTTGATGAGGGCGAAGGCGATCAGCGGCACCAACGAGATGATGCCGAGGTACAGCGCTCCGGGAAGCGTGATGCGGGACAGGACGTAGGACAGGTAGTCCTCGGTCGGCTTGCCCGCCCGGATCCCGGGGATGAAGCCGCCGTACTTCTTCATGTTGTCCGCGACCTCCGTGGGGTTGAAGGTGATCGAGACGTAGAAGTAGGTGAAGAAGATGATCAGGCCGAAGTAGATCGCCATGTACAGCGGGTGGTCGCCGCCCACGAGGTAGCGGTTGATCCAGGTGATCACCGGCGAGGAGCTCGTCTGGTTGAACTGGACGGCCATCGCGGGCAGGTAGAGCAGCGACGACGCGAAGATCACCGGGATGATGCCGGCCTGGTTGACCTTGAGCGGGATGTACGTCGAGGAGCCACCGAACATCTTGCGACCCACCATCCGCCGCGCGTACTGCACCGGGATGCGGCGCTGGGCCTGCTCGATGAAGATCACCGCGGCGACCAGGATCAGACCGATCACCATGACGATGCCGAACACCCACCAGCCCTGGGTCTGCTGGACCTGCCAGAGCGAGCCGGGGAAGGTCGCGACGACCTGGGTGAAGATGAGGATCGACATGCCGTTGCCGATGCCGCGGTCGGTGATGAGCTCGCCGAGCCACATGATGACGGCCGTGCCGGCGGTCATGGTGAGCACCATGGTCAGGAAGGTCGCGGTGCCGTCGCTGTGGAGCAGGTCGCGGGTGCAGCCCTGCAACAGGTTGCCCGAGCGCGCCAGCGCGACGATGCCGGTCGCCTGCAGCAGCGCGAGTCCGAGCGTCAGGTAACGGGTGTACTGGGTGATCTTGGTCTGACCCGCCTGGCCCTCCTTCTTCAGCGCCTCGAGCCGCGGGATGACCACGACGAGCAGCTGCAGGATGATGCTGGCGGTGATGTAGGGCATGATCCCCAGCGCGAAGATCGACAGCTGCAGCAGCGCGCCACCCGAGAACAGGTTGACGAGCTGGTACAGGCCGTTGGACTCGACGTCGCTGAGGCACGCCTGGACGTTGCCGACGTTGACGCCCGGTGTGGGCACCTGGGAGCCGAGCCGGAAGATCGTGACGACCAGCAGGACGAACAGCAGCTTGCGCCGCAGGTCCGGCGTGCGGAAAGCGTTGGCGAACGCGCCTAGCACAGGATCGGCCTTTCGGTTACTGGTGCCGTGATGGGGGTCTGGTCCCCGTCGCGGCGGACAACGCCTCCACACACCTGCGTGGAGGCCCGGGGAAGCCTAACAGTCGCCTGTCGAAGTCATGCCCCGGTGAACGATGAGGCCCGGCCCGACAGTTCCCACTGCCAGGCCGGGCCTGTGTACGTCATGCGTGAGGGATGGACCTCAGAGCACCGTGATGGTGCCGCCGGCGGCCTCGATCTTCTCCTTGGCGGAGCCCGAGAACGCATCGGCGGAGACCTGAACGGCCACCGAGATGTCGCCCTGCCCGAGCACCTTGACGGGCTGGCCCTTGCGGACCGCACCCTTGGTGACCAGGTCCTCGACCGAGACGGCGCCACCCTGGGGGAAGAGCTCGTTCAGCTTGTCGAGGTTGACGACCTGGAACTCCACCTTGAAGGGGTTCTTGAACCCCTTCAGCTTGGGGAGCCGCATGTGGATCGGCATCTGGCCGCCCTCGAAGGCGACGGGGACCTGGTAGCGGGCCTTGGTGCCCTTGGTACCGCGACCCGACGTCTTGCCCTTGGACCCCTCACCGCGACCCACACGGGTCTTGGCGGTCTTGGAGCCGGGAGCCGGTCGCAGGTGGTGCAGCTTGAGCGTCATCAGTCGACCTCCTCGACCGTCACGAGGTGACGGACTGTGTTGACCATGCCCCGGATCTCCGGGCGGTCTTCCTTGACGACCACGTCGCCGATCCGCTTGAGACCGAGCGAGCGCAGGGTCTCGCGCTGGTTGGCCTTGAGACCGACCAGGCCGCGCTTCTGCTGGACCTTGAGCTGTGCCATCAGGAGGACAC
>NZ_JBFUMD010000375.1:0-3943 GCF_054049555.1 Nocardioides sp. P5_C9_2 | reverse complement strand
GCAGTCGATCATCCGCCGCGGCATCGTCGTGGTGCTCACGATGAGCGGCGTCGCGCTGCTCGACAAGGCCGGCTGGGCGCCCCTGGGCGCCGGCGAGGACGACACCCACCCGATGCTGATCGCGGGCGTCGGCCTCTTCGTGCTGATCGTGCTGCCCATCGTGTGGGGCTTCATCCGCAAGACGCAGGGACTGCCGATGTTCGGCTCCCCGACCATCGCCCAGCTCGAGGACCCCGACTACAAGCCGGGCCTCATCGGCATGAAGCGCACCGACACCTGACCGACCCGGTCCAGACCGGCGCACGACGCCGTAGCCCCACGCGGGACGACGGAGGATCGTCGGCACCATGGCGATCGCTCGCTTCCTGTTGGCGACGGCACTGGCCGTCTCCGCTGCGGCCTGCGCCTCCGACGAGGGTGACGCGGAGGGCCCGGCGCCGTCGTCCAGCGCCTCGACGGCCGACCCGGCTCCCGAGGTGACCTACCTGCCCGCGGGCGACCTCCCGGAAGGCCTGAGCCTGCGACAGGTCGACGGCCGCACCCTGTCCGCGAAGCCGTTCGCCGACTTCGCGGTCGCGAGCGGGGCCGGCGTGTGGGTGTCGGGGGTCGCTCCGGGGGCGGTGCGGTACGACGCCGTGTCGGGAGACGTGACTGCACGCACCAGAGTGCAGGGCGCGGTGACCCAGGCACTGGAGCAGTCCGGTGACGAGGTGTTCATCTCCACGCGCGTCCCGGACACGCTCATGCGGATCGACGCCCTGACGGGCGCGGTTCGGGCTCGCGTGAGGCTCCCAGCGAGCCCATTGATGGAGAGTGCGGTCGGAGCCGACGGGGGCACGGTCCATGTCCTGGTGGACACCCTCGAGCCGACCATCGTCACGATCAGGGGCGAGAAGGTCGCGTCCACCATTCCCGCACCGGCGGATGCGACCGCCGTTCGTGCGGCGTTCGATGCACTCTGGGTGCCCACGAGGTCGGGCACGATCGAGCGCTACGACCTGGAGTCGGGCGAGTGGACGAGCATTCCGGCCGGGCCCTACCCGCGGTTCCTGGACGTCGGATTCGGTGCCGTGTGGGTGATGAACCAGGGCGACGGCTCGGTGACGCGGGTCGACGGACGGACGTCCGAGTCCGAGACCATCGCCGTGACGGGCGCCGCGATCGGGGGTGGCGACCTGACCACCGGCGCCGGGGCCGTCTGGCTGCGCACCGACGCCGGTGTGATCCGGATAGATCCCGAGAGCCGTGCCCCGACACACGTGATCGAGGTGCCGCCCGGCAGCGGCAGTGTGGCAGCGACCGACGAGGCCCTGTGGATCACCAACCACGACCATCTCGCCGTGCACCAGGTCCCGCTGCCGCTACCCCGCTGAGCGGCCGAGCGGCTTCCTAACGGTGGTAGCGCTGGTTGTGCGGGCACTGCTGGTGCTTCAGCCGGCACCTGGCCCGTCGATAGATCCTGCGCATCCCGTGCTTCATACAGCGATGTTTTCCCGGGACGAATGGCTTACATGCGCCAATTGAGAAAGTCTGGAGATAACGGTCCATCTGGGCCCACCCCCAAGGGCGGGACGACTAGTCCAGCGGGTGGTTACGGAGCCTGGATCCCGAGCAGCTCACGGCACTGCGCGGGCGTCATCGGCTCCCGCTGGGCGAGGCGGCCGAGCTCCACGGCCCGCTCGACGAGCTGACGGTTGCTCTCGACCGGCACGCCGCGGGCGATGGTGAGCACGTCCTCCATGCCGACGCGCAGGTGACCGCCCTTGGACAGCGCGGCGAGGGCCACCGAGAGCGTTGACCGGCCGATGCCGGTCGCCGCCCAGGACGTGGTCTCGGGCGGGAGCATCGCGACTCCGGCGACGAGTGCGTCGGCGGTGCCGGGCATCCCCCCGGGCACGCCCATCACGAAGTCGCAGTGCACCTTGCCGCCGTGCGGCAGGCCGTAGGTCTTGAGGAGCCGTCTGAGGGCGTGCACCTGGCCGAGGTCGAACAGCTCGAACTCCGGCACGATCCGACGCTCCTGGGCGAGCTGGTAGAGCTCGCACACGAAGGGCCACGGATTGCTGAAGACGTCGTCGCCGAAGTTGGTCGTGCCCATCGTCAGGCTGCAGGAGTCGGGTTCGGCGTCGAGCACCTCGAGCCGCTTGTCCAACGGGTCGTGGACCGAGCCGCCGCTGGACAGCTGCACGACGAGCGAGCTCGACTCGCGCACCGCGGCGACCCACTCGCGGAGCAGCGACTGGTCGAGCGTCGGCGCGTGCTCTCCGTCCCGCACGTGGAGGTGGATCATCGCCGCGCCAGCCGCCTCACACTCCGCGGCCGTGACCGCGATCTCCTCCGGAGTGGTGGGCAGCTGCGGGCAGTCCGCCTTGCTCGTCTCGGCGCCCGTGGGCGCCACGGTGATCAGCAGTCCGTCAGCCATGGGAGCACCTTAGGGTCGGTGCATGCGTGCTGTGCTGCAGAGGGTGCTCTCCGCGTCCGTCACCGTCGACGGGGCAGTCTCCGGCAGCATCGACGAAGGCCTGCTGGTCCTGCTCGGGGTCACCCACGACGACACCCTTGAGGACGCGGCCTGGATGGCCCGCAAGATCCGCGACATGCGCATCCTGCGCGACGAGCAGTCCGTCGGAGACACGGGAGCACCGGTCCTGCTCGTCAGCCAGTTCACGCTGTACGGCGACGCCCGCAAGGGCCGGCGGCCGACGTGGTCGGCAGCCGCTCCAAGGAGCGTCAGCGAACCGTTGTACGACGCCGTCGGCGCCGAGCTCGAGAGGCTTGGCACCCACGTCGAGCGTGGAGTGTTCGGCGCGAACATGCAGGTGGCATCGATCAACGACGGGCCAGTGACCTTGCTGCTCGAGTCCCCAGTCCGAGTCTGATGCCACCGAAGCACCCGGCCATCGCTACGATGTGGGCTGCTGTCCCTAGAGAGGCCCCCCGTCTGTCATGACCCAAACGCACTCCGACTACCAGCTGAGCCAGCTGGACCAGCTCGAGGCTGAGTCGATCCATATCTTCCGTGAGGTCGCCGCCGAGTTCGAGAAGCCGGTCCTGATGTTCTCCGGTGGCAAGGACTCCATCGTCATGCTCCGCCTGGCGGAGAAGGCCTTCTACCCGGGGAAGTTGCCGTTCCCGCTGCTCCAGGTCGACACCGGCCTGGACTTCGACGAGGTCCTCGAGACCCGCGACAACTGGGTCAACCGCCTCGGCGCGCGCATCCACATCGCCGGCGTCGAGGACATGATCGCCAAGGGCATCATCGTCGACGACGGCAAGACCTCGCGGAACCGTCAGCAGATCGGCGCCCTGCTCCACGCCATCGAGGAGAACGGCTTCACCGCCGCCTTCGGCGGCGGCCGTCGCGACGAGGAGAAGGCCCGCGCCAAGGAGCGCGTCTACTCCCACCGCGACGAGTTCGGCCAGTGGGACCCCAAGATGCAGCGTCCCGAGCTGTGGAGCCTCTACAACGGGCGCATCCACGCCGGCGAGCACATGCGCATCTTCCCGCTGTCCAACTGGACCGAGCTCGACATCTGGCACTACATCGACCGCGAGCAGATCGAGATCCCCTCGATCTACTTCGCCCACGAGCGTGAGGTCATCCTCCGCGACGGCATGTGGCTCTCCCTGTCCGACGCCGTCCAGCCCAAGGGCAACGAGACGGTCGAGACCAAGATGGTCCGTTTCCGCACCGTCGGCGACAAGTCGCAGACCGGCTGCGTGGAGTCGACCGCATCGACCACTGCCGAGATCATCGACGAGATCGCCATCGCCCGGGTCACCGAGCGCGGCGCGACCCGCGGTGACGACCGGTTCTCCGAGGCGGCCATGGAAGACCGCAAGAAGGAAGGCTACTTCTGATGAGCCCCGAGATCTCTCCCGTCGCAGAGACCCACGAGGGTCGCGCTCCGATGGACCTGCTGCGCTTCGCGACCGCCGGCTC